>NZ_QTNH01000002.1:202022-465968 GCF_003603515.1 Bacteroides sp. AM32-11AC
TTACACAGGTCCCGGTGGTGGACTTTACACAGGTCCCGGTGGCGGACTTTACACAGGTCCATGTAGTAATCCATATGTTAGCAACTGGCCTCCTCCACATATTTTAATTCAAGAACTGCGGAAAAGGAATATGAATAATATTGTGGATTATCTAATAAATATGGGCTTTATAGATTATGCCTATTAAATAGCCAAAGAGCAACTTTAACAATTAGGTTGCTCTTTGGCTATTTTAATAGAAGTCGTATGGTTAAAAACTTCGGTAATATTTGCTACATACCAAAGACTAAATTATTTGGTAACATTCCTAATTTCTATGTTTTGTGGCTCATCACTATTAATCCAACTCCTCTGTATTCAGAGATGACACTAATTTTGAAACCGATATCTTTATATTGGATAAAATGCAATATTGATATTCGTAATAACGAAAATTTGGTGAATTACCGGCTATGATTGCCTGAATTTGTATTTCAGCCCATACTCTTCCAGCTTGCTGTACAGCGTTGTGCGTCCTATTCCGAGCAATCCGGCGGCAACCTTTCGGTTTCCGTTCGCCTGCTTCAAAGCGCGTAGGATACGCTCCTTATCCTCCGCATCGTTGCGCAGGGCGAAACTGACGGGAGAGGTCGGTTTTGTCACGGCAAGTTCCAGATGCTCTTTCGTGACAATCCCTGTCTGTGTTTGCAACACCGCACCCATGATTTTCTGTCGAAGCTCACGGACATTGCCCGGCCAAGCGTGGGTCAGCAATGTCTTTTTGGCTTCTCCGTCAAATCCGATAACATCACATTCCAGCTCTTTGTTCGCAATTTCACGGAAGAACTCAGCCAACGGCATTATGTCCTCCTGACAGTCGCGTAACGGCGGGACGGTTATCTCGAAGTCATGCAGACGATATAACAGGTCTTGCCGGAATCGCTTTTCGTTCACAGCCGCCTCCAGATCCTCGTTGGTGGCAGCGATGATTCGGACGTTGAAACTCTTGTCCGTCTTGTCTCCTAACGGTCGGTATCTCCGCTCCTGTATGGCACGGAGCAGCATCTGCTGGGTCTCCATTGCGAGGTTGCCCACCTCGTCCAGAAACAGCGTGCCACCCTCAGCCTCGTGGAAATAGCCTTTCTTGGTGTTGTCCGCTCCTGTGAACGCTCCTTTGACGTGTCCGAAGAATGCGGATGGCGCAAGTTCTTTGGTGAGTGAACCGCAGTCCACTGCAACGAACGGTTTTCCTGCCCGTTTGCTTTTGTCGTGCAGTTGGTGTGCGATATGCTCTTTGCCTGTACCGTTCTCGCCAAATATCAGCACGCTCATGTCAGTAGGAGCCACCAGCCTTATTCGTTTCACGATGGTTTGAAAAGCCGAACCGTCACGGGAGAACACTGGCATACGGTTTCTTCCGATACTCCTTTCTTTTAATATGGTACGGAGCAAAGGGACGAGTTTATCCTCTACAAGTTGCTTGGGTATGTAGTCCAGTGAGCCGAGTTTCATACTTTCGACTGCCGTATGCACCTCGGCATAGTCAGTCATGATGACAAAGGGCTGCATCCTGCCCTCCTTACGCATCCAGCGCAACAGGTCGATACCGTTGCCATCGGGCAGGCGCAGGTCGGAAACCACGATGTCCCCGTCTGCGGCTTGTTGCAGATATTTCTTCGCGGTCGAGAGGTGGAAAGCCTGCACGGTACGGAATCCTTCCCGTGCCAGCAGGTTGCAGACAAACTCGCAGTACACGATATTGTCTTCCACTACGATGATTTTTGTCTTATCCATTATCGTATTTCTTCCTTTCTTCTTTTGCCAGTTGGATTATCTCCGTTCCTTTATCCAGTATGGCGGTTACTGCATGGGGTATCGTTTTCCAATCGGAAGTATCCTCGCCATGAAGCAGTTTATAAAGTTCCCTCAACGGTTGGTCGGCACGGAGTATCTCCCATGAACTTCTCAAATGATGTGTAAGGGCATCCAGTTTTTGCAGGTCTTTCTTTTGTTCTGCATCTTTGACCGCCTGCATTTCCTTTTCGGTTTCCAATATCAGCTTCTCCAGCATGGCGGATTCATTGCCGTAGGACAACAGGGTGGAGAAGTCCGGCACTTCGTCCGATATGCCTTTAATGGCGCATTTGTCTGAAATTTCCATCAGTTCGGATATGGAGAACGGCTTGAACAGGCATCCGGCGAATCCACGTTCCATAAGTTCCTCCTTGATGCAACTACCCGAAGCGGTTGTCACCACTACCGGGATAGCCTTTGAATTGCCCACATTGGACGAGCGTAACAGTTCCAACAACTCGAAGCCGTCTATCTCCGGCATATTCAGATCAGTAAGCAACAGGGCGTATTCCTTTTTCCGTATCAATTCCATCAGCTTTGCCACATCAGTGCAGGTGTCGCAGTGTATTTCCTCCTGATTGAACATTTCTTTCAGCATCAGAAGAAGCACCTCGTCATTATCAATAGCGACAACATCATAGTATTTCTCGTTGTTGCGGGTATAATTCCGGACTATCCGTTGTGGCTGTCGTTCTTCGGCGGGCTGCGCGGGTATTTCCACTATAAAACGGCTGCCCCTGCCTTTTTCACTTTCCAGCCGGATAGTGCCGTCGAGCATCGCCACGATGCGCTGTACGATGGAAAGTCCCAGCCCGAAGCCGTCTTTTGTGACGGCGTTTGACAGACGTTCAAACGCACCGAACACTCTTTTCTGTTCCTCGTCTGTCATACCAGTACCCGTATCTTCTACAATGATTGTCAGGACACTATTATCATAACCTGTTGTCAATGATATGGTACCGTTCTCCGTGAACTTGACGGCATTAGACAATAAGTTGTTCCCGATTTGCAGTATGCGCTCTTTATCTACCAAGACAATAGCTTCTGTCTGGTTTGTTATGGTAAGAGCCAGCCCTTTGTTCATCGCCATAGGCATAAACTCTGTTTCGAGAGTCTGTGTAATTGCTGAAATCCTGTAAGGAGACAAATTCGGCTGTTCTTTGCCGTTGTCCAGTCGGAAGAAGTCAAGCAGGGTGTTGAGCATTTTACGCATACGTTCGGAGGATTGTCGGATGTTCTGAATATATGTACCTGTTTTATCTATGCCATTCTCTTTTTCTATCAGTCCAACATAACCGGTTATTGCTGTTAAAGGCGTACGCAGTTCATGGGTGATGGTATGGACAGCTTTCTTGCGGGAGGCTATCAGTGCCTCATTTTGCTCTACCGACTGTTGCAACTGCCCGATCAAGTCCGTCGTTTTTCGTTTGTACCTATTGATACTATTGGCATTACGGTGTATGATGATGTAGGAGATCACCAACAGAAGGAGGACGAATCCTGTCAGGCTACCTATTTGCATAAACGACTGTTCCCTCATGGCGGTTATCTCGGCTTCACGTTTTTGCAGGTCGGCTTGCACTTTTTTATCCATCTGGCGGATAAACCCGTGCAGTTGCCGGTTAAGTTCCGCATTCCGTGCCGCAAGGCTGTCGGCGTGTTCCGACAGACGGCGGCTTTGTGCCCGTTGCTCGGCAATCATATCACGGTCGAGAGAGCGAAGCATCGTGGTGGTCACGGTTGGCTTTGGCTTTTCTTTCTTGCCGAATATGCCGAGAAATCCTTTCCGCTTTGGCTTTTGCGGCTGTTCCTGCACACTTTTCTGCACGATTACAGGTACCTGCCGTGCAATCTTCTCGTTGAGGACCTGTTGCTCGTCAAGCACCTGAACAATCTGGCGCATCTGCTGCTCCTTATCTTCCAAAAGCTGACGCACGCTGTCTATGCGCTCTTCCGGATAAATCGCTTTGAAGCGGCACAGCATACTGTCTATCGCCATACGCTGGGTATGGTAATGTTCCAAATCTTTATCATCCCACTCCAATACGCTTTCGCCCGATAAAGAAAGTTCAATAAGAAGAACAAATATTTCGTGCGATTCTTGGCGAAAAGTATCTATATGACGATTCTGAACTTCCAATTTCTCTAAATCGCACCATTCTTTATACCAAATATACATTATGCCGATAACCAATAATGCCATCAGCAAATAGCCGAGTGAAATTAAATTCTTGATTGACTTCATACTGCCTGTAATTTATCCCAACGTCCATCTTTCAGATAAGGCAAAAACTCCCGTATCTTATCTACCGACCAGTCCCACCATTTCAAAGTCTGCATCTGTTCTATTATATCAGGACTGAACCGCTTTCGTATCTCTTTGGCAGGAACACCACCCACAATGGTATAGGGCGGCACATCTTTCGTCACAACCGCCCTTGTTCCAATAATAGCCCCGTCACCGATATGGACACCAGCCATAATTACGGCTTCATATCCTATCCACACGTCATTGCCTATCACGATGTCGCCTTTGTTGTCCCAAGCAGAAGCCACATTTACCTTATCCAATTCCCAATCTTCATAGAACAGCGGAAATGTGTATGTCGATAGTGATTTTAGGGTATGATTGGCACAGTTGAACAGAAATTTTGCTCCACAAGCAATAGAACAGAACTTTCCAATTATCAGCCGTTCGTGGTTAATCGGATAGTGATACAACACATTGTTTTGCTCAAACAGACACGGGTCTGAAACAAAATCATTGTAAATGGTATAGTCGCCTATTTTGATAGACGGGTCTTTTACGACAGCGTTCAAATAAACGGTTTGCGTGTCACCCTTACGGGGATATATCTTGCTCATCATAACTTTCAGTTCTTAGTATTGTTTATATTTAAGATAAATGACGGATTGTGTACCAAGCAGTATCACATATAAGTATTCCACAGCCCAATATGTCGCTAACGGGACATCACAAGAATCTAATCTCCATAAGCAGAACAGATAAGCAATCGTAGTTGTCACCTGAAAAATGAATACCGTCCGTGTCGCTCCCGTTCCTGTGGCGGCATTCAGATAGACGTAACCGGGTAGTGCAAAGAAGTAATTTAACAGCATGACAAGAAAAGGCGACCATGCAAGCTGTACGATAGCGGGATTTTCCGTATAAGCCCCTATAATGGGCTGGTGAAAGCACAACGCAAAAGCAATCAATGGAATGCCTGTTGCGTATCCTAAACGGATAATCTTATGGCAAAGCGGAAAAACTTTTTTCTTTTCACCTGCTCCAATCAGATTACTCACTAAAGAACCGGTGACACCTGCCAACGCATTGACGATAACAGAAAACAGTGCGGAAACACTTCTTACAATGTTTGATACTGCCAATTCCGTTTCTCCCAAACGTTCGATAGCCACGAAGAACAGAAACCAAATGGCTACACTTGTAAAGGACTGGAGCATACTCCATACCGAGATAGAAAATACCTCTTTCAATATCGTTATATCAATACGCCAGTATAAGCCATACACTTTTTTATCAATGTGTCTAAACATATATGCAGCCAATACAGCCAGCGAACACATTTCGGCAGATGAAGAAGCGATAGCCGCTCCCGATATACCCATATCGAAGCCGAATATAAGGAGCCAGTTCAGCGGAATATTCACCAGTACGGCAGTGAAAGCCGCCATGTTCAGGGATTTTGTCTGTGTGATACCGACCAAAAACGAACGTAAGGCAAGGAACGGGAAAGAGAACAACAATCCCCAAATACGCCAATCCAAATAGCGGATAACCGCATTATAAACATCATCCGAAGTTATCAGATGTTTCAACAGAACGGGAGAAAATATCTTGGACAGCAGACAGAGGAGTACAGCCAGCATCAACAAAAAAAGCAATCCCTGAAAGAACGTTTTTCCCGTTTCTGCATACCGCTGTTCTCCGTTACGACGGGCAATTACCACTTGCAACCCCAAACTGAACCCGAAGCCGAGCATATAAATTGCCAAGAACCATATTCCGGCAAGAGCAGATGCGCCCAGTTCCACATCACCCACATGCCCTAAAAACAAAGCATCGGTAATATTTATCAGTTGTTCGATAAGGATGCTCATCATTACAGGAAAAACGATGAGCCAGATTTTCTTATAGGTATAATTCATTTGTTCAAACCAATATGATACAATACATCCTGCCGCTTTAAGCAGCACGACAATCTTATAGATTTATAATAAGGAATAATGACAAAACAATGACACGCAAACTTAAAACATAAGCCTGTCTATTGCTGAATAGCAATAATTGGAAGTGCTATTCGTTGAACGTAGCTATATGCACAACTGCCATTTCATATTGTTGAACAACTATTTATTTTTCTGTTAGTTCTGCAAAGATAGCGTTTTTCCCTGAACTTATATTCTCAATTTATCAATTTCTTTCTGAATCCCGTCCAAAAAGCGGGAAGCGTGCGCCCCGTCCATTTGCGTGTGGTGGAACTGGAAAGAAACGGTGAGCGTCGTTTTCATCAGGCGACGTTTGTATTTGCCCCAAATAAGAAACGGATTATTAAAAATGCCGCTATACATGCCGACAGCACCGTCTATTTCATATTGTGCCAATGCGGAAGTTCCGATAACCATGCTTTCCGTCAAGTCGTGATTGACGCAACTTTCAGCCACTTGTTTGGTAAGTTGCAGATAGTGTTGGTTAAACAAAGATACATCATCACAGAAAGGAATATCACACGAACTTACCTCGCCTTTTCTGTTAGCTACAATGGTGTTTACTGCAATGGTATCGTACTGCATCAGTTTACCGCCAACGGGCAGCGTATAAAATTCTTTCACGTCCCTTGCGGCTTTGCCGATGCACCAGCACATCAACATATTAAACTTCATGCCCGATTTCCGGCTGATTTTCACAAGGCGTGACACGTTGAGTGTCTTAAAGAACGTCACCATTGGCATGGGTGCGTTCATCCACATTTCAAAGGCGTATGCCCGGCTGGTTTCTTGGGGATTTACTTCTTTCATACTTAATGCTATTTTCATTTAATGAATCAGATAGCAAAAGTAGGAGAAGCGTTTGACCCCGGATAGAACAAACGGGACATTTATACGGGATTGGTGAACAAATCGGAATAAGGATTTGATACTTTCAGCAAAAACATGGGCGTATATCCGCAGAACTTCTTGAACTCCCGGATAAAGTGCGACTGGTCGGCATAACCGCTGGCGTATGCTATTTGTGCCTGATTGATTTCTTTGCCCGCTTGATGCTGCATCTGCGCCAAAGCCTTTTGGAAACGGACGATACGGGTATATTCTTTAGGATTGATGCCTACAAATAAATGAAACAACCGCTCAAACTGCTTTTTGCTCAGGCAGGCAATGGAAGATAACTCGTTTACAGAGATTTGCGGAGTGATATATATTCGCTGTATGGCGGCATCTATTCTTTTAATTCTGTATGTGGTATCAGCTAAATTATCGGCAATTTGTGACACCAGCCATTTTTCTATATAGCTTATGCAAATAGAATTATTCTCACAGTCGAATATTCGTGTAGCCAGTTCATTCAAACTTTTGTTTTCAAGGCTGTAACCGGACACTTCTTGATTATAAAAGAGTGAAGTCGGTATGTTCAGAAACATACTCATAGCGTGAGGGTGGAATACAACCACTATCATTTCCGTATTGCCGTCAGCATACAAATGGGATGAAAAATTAACTTGTCCGCTGATGGTAAGTTTATCTTGTGCAGCATTCAATTCGGGAATATATAGTGGTGTTTGCTTATGGAAGATGATTTGAGGACAACCGATAGGAAAAGTCAGGGTATTCAAAAACTGGTTACTTTTGAATACCCAATAATATCTCACATAAGGTTGCAATAGCTTACATGGTCTGTAAAAATCGAATTTCTCTTGAATCATTTTACAAAAGTAGCAATTTCGTGTTAGTTACTAAGTAAAAAGAGGTAAATGAAACATAGAAACGACTGCGCATAATGACAAAGTCGTTTCTATGATAAGAATTATATTTTCAATCCTTTCGGTCGATTTCCATCTTTCGCATATAGTTCCGGATGTCCGATGATGATATGCCGGACCCTATGAAATTCTCGGCGTTTCGCATTATTTCACAGGGCTGTGTATCTACTGTATTTTTTAGGTGTACAATGGAATTTATCCTTTCCGTTGTTCCCATTTGGCATACATTTCTCTTGAAAGTTCTACAATTTCCCGGCTCAGTTTCACAAGATCGATGGTATGTTTTTCCAACTTGTAGAGCAACGCCATCGCCTTCTTCTCCGAAAAATGGATGCGCAACTCTTTAACGACCTGATTGTAGTTCGTACCGATGGCACGGAACTGGGCGTGGAAGTCCGACAGTTTGGTGTAGTAGTCCACCAGCGTCTTGTCCACCTTCAGCACCTTGAACTTCTGTCCGAAGAAATGCGCCTTGAGAAAGACGGCTTTCGCATACACCTGTGATTCCTCATACATCGTAAGGAACTTGTTCCATTCCACATCGTCGAAGCGCACCATTACACAGTGCGTCTTCGGGTCTGACACGGGATTTCTCCCGTACTTGCTGTTCTTTTTCATTCTATCTTCTTTTTTCAATTTAATGGTTCATCCATTGTCTAATCTCCGATTAAAAAACTTGGAAATTATCCGACTGCGGAGGATAATTCTGCCCACGGCGGTGCAAGGATTTTCAGTTACTTAGAATTATTCGGGTAACTGAAAATATATCTTGCTGTGTCTTTGAGGACACAAAAAATCCTCCGCCAGTCGGATTGGTTTGTCAGTACAATAACTCTTCCGGCGTATCGGTCAAACCGATGGAGTGCATCCAGCGGCTTGACCGGTTCCACCGCAATCCGCTCAGAGTTTGCGCCATTGCTCGATGTCTTCCCGGTAGGCTTCAAGGTGCAGGCGGGCGAGATTCTCGATAAGCCCCGATGCACTCATGCCACGTCCTCCGAGGCGGCGGACAATCTCGTCCAGTTTGTCACGTACTTCACCGCTGACGAACACGGGCTTGCGGTCGGTTATCTTGGGGACTTGCAGGTAGGTGGTACGGTACTCGTCCAGCGACAGCTTGCGTTGTTTGCTGCTGACACGCTTCTGTGGCATTGCCATATCTTCGGGCGTTCCGCCTGACGGTTCATCCGTTGTAACAGTTTCCGCTTTTTTCGTGACGGTCTTGCCGGGTTGTGCCAGCTGTTCCGGATCCAGACCGATGTTCCTGTAGAAGTCGTCCATAGACTTCTCACTGCGGGATTCCCTGCGTCCCATTCTTTCCACGATTTCACGAGCCTGCTGCTCACTGATACTTGGTTCTCTTTTCATTGTCATAAAACAGGTTGATTAAGTTATTACTGTGGTCTTGGTCAGTACCTCGACCGATTGTTGCCAGCGAAATAAGGCGTTTTAATACAGTCAGTCAAGCGTTTGGATTCGATTCAGCAATTTTGTATGGCTTTGCTTAATACCAGTCTGGGCATCGGTGTAGATTTCACCGATTTGCCGGAATGCTTGAATCAACCGGGATGCGATGTGAAAATAGAATAAGGGCTTATCAAAAGCCTTACCGATGGCTTGTTTCTTCTTGTCAAGAATACGGCAACGGAAGCTTTCCTCCCTTACCTATTATAATAATGACATAGCAGTCAAAAGGAGCGCATTTTATGGAAGTATAGACATTGCCACCCCGGACAACCTCTGCCGTATCGGTGCCACAAGCTGCCATTTCCGAAAAATCCATTGTCGGATAACGCATTATATATTCCTTTGCGGCAAAAGGAACAATAACATCAAAGAAAAAGTATATGGAAATTGTATCAATCGAAAGAAAGACCTTTGAGGCGATGGTCGCCAAGTTCGACCGTTTCGTCAGCCGCATGGATGCCATCTGCCATCGGCACGGAGAAAAGAAGATGGGCGAGTGGATGGACAATCAGGACGTGTGCCGGATGCTGAACATCAGCCCGCGCACGTTGCAGACCCTGCGGGACAACGGCACGCTGGCTTACTCGCAGATAAACCATAAGACGTATTACCGTCCCGAAGACGTGCAGCGTGTCGTTTCCGTTGTAGAAGACAGACGAAAAGAAGCGAGATTCAAGGGAAGGACGATATGAACTTGATTCAATGAACGAAGTAAAATAACAATACCCACTAAATCCAAAATGTATGAATGAACTGATAAACAAGGACAGCGAGTGGATAATCCACTTCATGGGCAGCATTGACCGTCTGCTTGACAGCTTCGAGCATCTAACCGCCAACTATCGCCCGACACTGGGCGGAGAACGTTTCTTCACCGACAAGGAAGTATCTGCACGGCTGAAAGTGAGCCGCCGGACACTTCAGGACTACCGCAACGAGGGACGGATAGCCTATATCCAGTTGGGCGGCAAAATCCTCTACCGTGAATCCGACATCGAAAGGATGCTGAACGACGGCTACCGCTCCGCATACAGACTGACAGGCACATGATTTTCTTGAAGGAGCGCAGTTTGCCGTCTGCCCTGTGATTGCGCCGCAATGGACTTTCGGCAAAAAGAAAAAGGAACGGTTTACAGATGAAGCGTCAAAATCCTGCTTCGTCTGTAAGCCGTTTCCTTTTTTCTGTCTTCTGATTTTCCGTCAGTCGCTTGTTTCCGTTGCCGGATGCCCTTCAAGCGTATGGCTGGCGGTGGCAAGGTTTTCGGACTGAATACGCTCCACAGGAGGAAGATTCCGCCCGAAACGGTTCTGCCGCCTGACCTTGCCGCCGCCATCAGAGCCATACGCTACCTTTGCATCCGTGCATCGGGAACAAGTGGCTGGCGGAATAAGCCTCAACTATACCATCGGTTGCCGCCTCTGCCACAGGAAACAAACAATGTAATTGGAGTTTCTCTCTTAGTGCTGCTGATTTCATTTATTACAAACCGTCTGAACAGGATACTTTCTTTACTGCATATTCTGAATGCAATGGCTATAACCATTTCAAGGCTGTAAACGTCATAACTGATTCCATCCGCTTGCCTGACGTACCTCATTGTATCAAGTTCACTCACTTCCTTGTTCTTGTAGATGGAACAGATTGCCTTGCGGATATGGCAGGAAAATACGCCGAACAGGTCGGCAATCTCGAATTGTGTCATCCACACGGGTACGGTCGGTATCGTGACCGTACCCGTCTCACTTATTGTTATTATTCCTCTGTCCATAATATGTTGATTTGATATTGGTTATTATTCGCTATTTATCTTTTCGCTAGCCGATACTTTCTTTCTCCGTTCCATCAGCCTGTCCATGTCCTTTGAGATTTTATCATCGGTTATCCGTGCGTAGCCCTGTGTCGTCCGGATATTGGAATGCCCCATCATCTTGGCGATGCTCTCTATCGGGATATCCGCCGAAATCAGGAATGTTCCGAAGCTGTGCCGACTTTGATGATAGGACAAGTTATCTTCTTTGCCAATGATTACGCCTATCTCGTGAATCTCAAACCACAGGGCATCACGGCTGGGAAACGGAAACACGGGCTGTTCGTCATCGGTCGTATTGTACAACGACAGTATCCGTTCCGCTATGGGATGCAGGGGAATGAACGCCTCCACATTCGTCTTCTTGCGGTTTATGCGGATGTACCGCCTGCCTTCCGCATTCATCCCGATGTGGTGCGGATGCAGCAACTGTATATCCACGTACGCCAGCCCGGTCAGGCAGGAAAATATGAAAGCCCGTCTCGCCAGCTCCAGCCTGTTGTCATACATCAGAGTGGAAAGTATCTTCTTGAAATCCTCACGGCTGATGTACCTGTGCCTTGCCTCCGGCTTGGTTTCATATTCCATATCCTCACAGGGGTTCGCCCGGATTATCTCCTTATCAACCGCCAGATACAACAGGCGGTTCAGCCATCGCAGGCAATGGTTCGTCTGGGATGCCCCGAAATTCTTGCACTTCTTCAGATAGGCTTTATAGGATTTGCCGAAGTCCTCTGTAACTTCTTCAAGATTGATGTCCTTTTTACCTGACGACACGATATAATCCGTCAGGTATTTCTGGTAATACATTGAACTTCGGTAAGAAGAGGTTGAGTCTATTTCCTTGGAATGTTTCTTCAACCGTTCTCTTTCCCATTCGCCCATTTGCAGGAGGGTGGTCGGATGAATGTTGTTCAAGGTGATATGGTTCTTCAGTATCTCCGCACTGACAACACCTTGCGATTTCAGTATCTCATTATAGGCTTCCTTCGTCAGACGCAGGTATTCCCGCAAGCGGTTGTTCTCCCTTACGGTTCTTATCTCGTTCTTCTTGCCGTTCCAGTCCTCCGGTCGGCAATAAATTCCGGTGCTTATGACCGTCTGCTTACCGTCGATGGTTATACGGCACAGGACAGCGGTCGTACCGTCAGCTTTTACCTTGCTGCGGTTAATGTAGGGCAACAATGAAAATGTGCTTCGCATATTGTGTATTCGGTGTTAAAGGGTTAATTGAAAATCTTTTGTAGCTTCTATGAACTTGTCCATGTCCTCGAAAAGTTTTTTCGGACTGACACGGGCATAAACCTGAGTTGTGGAAATGTCGGAATGTCCCAGCATCCTACTGATGGTCTCAATCGGCACGCCCGCTTCAAGCGTTATCAGCGAGGCGAAACTATGTCTCGCCTGATGGTAGCACAAGTCATCCTTGATTCCTGCCAATGCCGCCAACGCCTTCATGTGCCTTCTGAGATTTGACCAGCGAAGTAAAGGAAACAAGGTTTCCCTGTCCTCACTGTGATACTTATTGATAAGTGCAATCGCTTCGGGCAATAGTTTTACACTGGCACGGAGTTCGTTTTTCTTTCTGCGGTATTTCAACCATAACGTTCCGCCCTCATCTGTATTCAAATTAGCATGGGTAATCGAAACAACATCCGCATAAGATACACCCGTGTAACATCCAAAGAGAAACATATCCCTTGCCAGCATATGGGATTTGCGGTATGCAGGTATTTCCACGTCTCGGATTTTCTCGAACGATTCGCGGCTTAATGCCCGTGGGGTTCTTTCCGATTGTTTGGGCAGGGCAAAATGCCGGAAATGGCATTTCTCGGAATACCCTTTCTTGTAGGCGAGGCGGCAAATTTTCTTCAAGACGGCAAGATGGTGGCGGACTGTATCTATCGCATATCCCTTCTCTTCCATGGCGAAAGCCTGATAGTCGTGGATGAATTGCTCCGTCAGTTGTCCGAAAGCCAAATCCCTGACCTTGTACTTGGTCTCGATGAACTCTCGAAGTGCCAGCCGCATATAGTGATAGCCGGGATAAGTGCCTTTGGCACGGTCTATTCCGATACGCGCCTTGATGTCGTCACAGACTACATCGGTCATTTTCATGAGTGTCATCTGCGTTTCCATGCTGCCTTGAAAAAGGTCTTTCACGTCGGTGGCATCAAAATCGCCCTTACGCCCCACAAGGCTGTCGAACGCAGTGTTTATCGCCAACAATAGCTTGTCAATCTTGGCATTGGTTTCCACCGCCTCGCGACTCTTCCCGTTCAGACGGCTCTCACGTGGATTCCACAGTTCGGGAGTACAGGACAACTTGCAACCGAACTGCGCCATTGTGCGGTTCACCGTGATCCTTCCCATTATCGGGGCTTTGCCCGACTTATCCAGTCCGCTCTTTTTGAGGTAGAGCAGTACCTTGAATTTTTCTACTTTCATACGCTTATATTTTTAAGTGCAAATTTACTTGCCATATAAGCATTCCTTGATGTGCAAAGCACTGTGTATGAGAGCAAACAAAACGGTGAGGACTTCTTTTCATTGCCTTCCGTTACCTATTCCCGTTTCGGTAACTGGATGGCTAACGGTTTGGTAACTGAACAACCTCAATATTCCGTTGTTATTTGCGTTTTCTCCATTTGGCAAAATACTGAAACAATGCTCATTTCAAACAGCTTACGTTTCATCCTCACCTGTCTGCTTTTCCTTGCACAGCCTATCACTTTTCATTTCATACGTCACACATTTGCTACGACCACAACTCTGGCTAAAGGCGTGCCGATTGAAACGGTGTCGAAAATGCTGGGGCATACGAACATTGAAACGACACAAATCTATGCCCGCATAACTAATGAGAAGATAAGAAAGGATATGGAGGTCCTTGCGGGAAAACTGGATGCCATGTTATGACCTCCATGCTGAGATTCCATATATAATGTATAAAAGCAACTATTATGGTGAGATTTGGCAATTTTGAAGTGGAATATAACCGTAATGCACCTGATAAGGTGAGCGTAAGGATAGAAACGGACGACAAGGGCGAGGTATGGTTGCCGAAATGCGACATCGCACGGGCGTATGGCGTGTTTGTACAGTCGGTAAATGCCGGACTGAAATCCCTTGCAAAAACCGGTGACTTTGATGAATACCGGGATGTGCGGGTGGAACATTTCACCTATAACGGGAAAGATTGCAGTGTGGACCTCTACAGTCTGGCAACCATCATTGCACTGGGATTCCGCATGAAGGGACTGAAATGCGAGGCATTCAGAAAGTGGGCTGCAAGACGGCTGGCAGAATCATTTGAAAAGAAGAAAAGTACGGTGATTCTCTGCATGAGCGGCGAAAAGAGAAACAGCTGGAACTGAAAGCCGCAGGATATGGCGGATATACGTGTCGGGATAGTCTCCCCTGTTCGGGAGGCTGTCCCGACACGTGTTTTATGCAAGTTAAAAAATGTAAAATCGTAAACACGCTTATCCGTAAACCGATAATAATGTGTAACTTAAATCCCTCTTAAACCTGTAATTAAAGACAGAAACGGTATGGTGGAAGAATTTGACCTGCTTGAAGAGGTGGAAGTGCAGTTCTGCGATGAGGAATGCACGGAGTCGGTATGGCACGGAGTGAATTACAGCGAGAGCCTGTTCTGCAGGGAGAAACCGAAGTCGGAACTGACGGTAGTCATCAGAGAGGAAGGCATGATGTACTTCCTGACTGCGGACATAAAGGAGTTTGCCGGCTTGTGCCGGAAACACGGGTGGTACATCGTCTCGCACCAGCGGTTCAGCGAGGCGATGGAAATCGGCATGTGCCTGATGGAAGCCGGGAAACATGCGGGATGGTATTCGCTGGGCAGGTCGAAGGAATGGAATGCCATGATGAGGGATGTGCTGAACTTTACGTTTGAAAGGGAGAAGAAAATGGACTTCTACCCGTACGAAACGATGTTCAAGGGAGAAGTTCTTATAGACGGGTGCAGGTGTCACTACCTGCATGACTATTACCCAACGAAGATTGAAAAGACGAATGCACACCAAAAACGGGTAAGCAACCTGATATTCCGTTTTAAGGAAGGAGGACACTGTGGCGAGCTGGTCGCACGGATACTGGCACTGTGTCTGAAACATGCGGGATTCAACGGAACGAAGGAAGACACGGTACTGATACCTATACCCGCATCAACAAGGGAAAGACAGCGGAAACGCTTTCCGGTGGTATGCTACTACCTGTCGGAATGGCTGGGCATTACGGACGGTTTCAAGGCCATCTGGATAGAGGAAGACCGCGAGCAGCTGAAAGGAAAGGGAAAGGATAAGGACATACTGCGGAACCTGCAATTCACACGGCGGTATATCAGAGGAAAGAATGTTGTCTTGTTGGATGATGTACTCACGACCGGGGAGAGCTTCAGGCAACTGCAACGAAAGATGAAACAACTGGGGGCATTGTCGGTTATCGGGGTGTTTCTGGGAAAAACAGTGTAATAAACTTTTTTATATGAGAACGCGTTTTTATAATTTTAAGGTTGGTGTGGATTTTAAATTACCATCACGTGAAAAACTTTTTAAAAAGATGGGTGAATATGATACACTTGCAGAGTACACAGTTTGTGCTTTACGTGATTTTGAGAAAAAATGGGATAGAAAGAAAAAGTTTGAAGATTATGTAACACAGAAAGCTATAGAGCATAGTGTAAATCTAAGAGGTGGGGTAACACTTCCTAATCATGAACCAGCTTTGTATAAATCATTTATGGTAAATTCACATGCATTATTAGGTGATTTTATCCAATCATACAAATTGGATATAAGAAGTCTGATTGATCCAAATTTCAAATTGTGTGATACTGATGGATTAAGTAATGTGGAAAAGTTAGTAAGGGCTTTGAAAACTAATAATATAGTACCAAACTTTCCAAAGTGGTTATTACCTTTACTTGATTATTATCGCCTATTACGTAATAGTACGGCTCATGTTCAGGAAGACGAAGATAGATGTATGAAAGCATACCTAAAAATACCTTTGGGCGAATTTGAAAAAGATTACCCTATTTTTAAAGGAAAAGCTCCAAATATGCCCGATAGTATCACTATGGATGATTTTTATTTGTATTCGGCATCAATTAAACATTTTGCAAATTTCCTAACTATGGCCTTAAAAGGAAAAGTAAAATGGGCTGAATTAGGTGCAATCCATCCAGATTTTGATGTAAGAAATATACCGAAAGGTACTGATATAATTGCAAAGATAAACTCAGTGCTATTTATGAAATATAATTATCATCCAACAAAAGATGAATTTGAACAAATAAAAAACTATATAAAAGAACATAAACATTCAAGTACACACTAGAATGTTTTATAAGTCGATATTTATGCTAAATAAAAGTAAGTTGTATTGTACCTTTGTTTTCTTTTATGGAAAATAGTACGCATTTAATTCTGCTAAATGCGTACTATTAAAAAATGCTATACCGTTTTTGGAGAAGATATGAGTTGGTTAATACATTTGTCCAATGTACATATAAGACTCTTTGTTGTTAATTTATCAATTAATCTTTGTTTGGATGTCAATTTAATTAATGAATCTTTGATACCTTTTAAATATTCAAGATCGTCTAAATGATATTGTGATATTGCACCTGTTATCTTTGTTTCAGGCAAATAATATCTTATAGATAGATACATCTCAATATTTTCTTTTGATGTATTTGAGAGCCTTGAAAGCCTTGAAGCAACTCTTTTAGTATTGATTCCTTGAAATATAGAAGACAGCTCATAACTGCAATACCCACTTGGTATGCTTTCTTTAAAAACGGAGCTGATATTTCCAGCTTTATCGTCATCAATGTTTTCCCAAAATGATTTACAAAATTTAACTCTCTCTTTCTCAAAATAATTGTCTAGTTTATTTTTGGCATATTTAATCAGTTCGACCATTATTTCTGATGTGTATTCCATATATTGTTTTCCCCAAGAAGCATTATAAGATCCGATAAGAAAACACTCATTATCGTTTTGCTTTTTGAATATTTTATCTATGTGATTTAGTGCTTTTTGTTTTAAAAAACTTTCGTTACAATGAGCCAGTTTTATTCGATTGAAATGGATAAACATTCCTGTAATATGCAATACAATGCTCACATATTTGATTTCTCCTTTATAAAATAAATTTTTTACAGATTTGAGTTTTTCCAAAAAAGTATTATTATCTAATTTTCCATAATACCATAATTGCTCCCAATCCTGACTATGAGGAATATTTAACATGTCACTTTTATTTAAAGTTGCTGTTAAATTCGAAATATAACCATTGTCTATAAAACTGATTATATCTTTTATTGTGATAGAGTTGTAAGAATACTTTATATTATATTTTTCTAAAATAGAAATGTATTTATTTTCTATGTTTGATACATTCTCTTTTACAGTTTCATCTGTGAAATATGAAGTATGATTTTGAAAATATTTAATGTAATTATTCCCATTCTTATATTCACAATATGTGATAATGAAATAAGCTATGACATTTTGAATAAATATTTCATATAAGCTCTTATTGTATTTTGTAGCATCAAGACTTGAAATAAGTCTATTGAAATCAGAGAAACACTGTTTGATAATTCTGAGATTTTCTGTCTGTGAAGCTATAAACAAGTCAGATATTAACTCTTTATTGTCCTGAAGGTGGTGATTGTGACTATCGTTGATGAAAGTATCTATAATAGTGTCTAAATCTTGTCTTATTGAAAAAGTTTGACCAATTAATTTTTCCTTAAATTCCGCATATTTTGATGGTAATGTATTATTCTCAGATTGCTTTTTGATTTTATCTTCATCCCCTATTATTATAATTTTACATTTAGAATGTTCAACCAAATTATTTATATAGCCGAAGATTTCATCTATTGGAATTTTACATCGTTCTAAATCATCAAATATAAGAATTTTATCTCCTTTGACATAATCATTGGGTTTCGAAAGAATTTCAATAATACTTTCTGTGTCAAAAATAGCAGAAAAATCCCTTGTATTGCCATCACCATTAAAGTCGAAATTTCCTTGTGTGGCTGTCTTTATTATCCCACAAAAAATTTTTTTTGCAACTTTCATACCTTTAGAATACAAAAAAGGTCTTAACTCTTTACGTATAAGATATGAAACTTGAGAAATAGAAGAAGCCCCATAAAGGCTAATATAAATTGGTCTTAATTTGATACAATTTTGGGGTACTGTTTCATTATTTTTATTTTTCCATTTTTCTATCAGTTGATTAATATAAAATGTTTTACCACATCCCCATTTTCCTTGTATTAATACGGCATATTGAGGATTATCCATATTAAGATAATCATTCAGATACTTAGTTATATAATCAATATTACTCATAGGTTACTTATATATATTCTAACGCAAAGATAATAAATATTTTATGAAGGCTTCATCCGTGCTTTAGTGCCGGATGGAGCCGCTTTTTTTGTGCCCGTATGCGGGGAAAACGGGGATTATGGAAGAAAAATAAGGAAAATCATTCCCTACTATGGAAATACTATGGATTGTGCCTGCGCGGAGTTGCGCACCTTTGCAGCGTAACCAATACGGAAGGATATGGAAATAATAACGATGGACAACGAGGTCGTGAAGACGATGATGGAGAAGATAGACCGCATAGCGGACTATGTTTTCAAGAAAGACAACGTGCCGAAGGAGGAAGCGGAAATCCTGCTGACGAGCGAGGAGGCGGCGGACCTGCTGAAAATCAGCACGAGGACACTGCAACGGATGCGAAAGGACAAGACTATTCCCTACATGATGGTGAGAAGCAAGTGCCGGTACAGACTGACGGATCTGGAGGAATGCGTGAGACGGAAAATCGTACACTGCAATCCCAAGACGCTGGAGGAGTTCAAGCATAACTACCTGATGACCAGAAAGGAGGCGGATGATGGAAGGGATTGGTAAGGAAATGTTCGAGGAATGGATGAAGCGTCTCATGGAACGGATTGACCGGCTGGACAGCATCATATCGGTACTGATAAACAAGGAAGCGGCGGGCGTGAAGTACATGGACGGAGAACGGCTGTATGACAATCAGGACCTGTGCGAGATGCTGAGAACGAGCAAACGGTCGCTACAGCGGTTCCGCAGCGAATACGGACTGCGCTACCAGAAAATCAGCCGCAAGACCTACTACAAGGAATCGGACGTGCTGGAGTTTATCAGCCGGAACATGGAAGAGGTGACGCTGGACGGCAAAAAGGTGCTGAAAGTGAAGGAAGGAACGGGAAAGAAAGCTCCGGGCAAAACGGCGAAAGGGAAAAAAGGAGGCAGAAGGAATACCGGGACTGACAAGCACACGTGAAACGGATGCGAAAAGAAAAATCAGTAATGGATGGTGACCGGATGTAAACGGAAAGCTGAGGGTGAGACTGATGCAAACCGGGACTGACAAGCATACGTGAAACGGATGCGAAAAGAGAAACCGGAAGTGGATGGTGAACCGGATGTAAACGGAAAGCTGAGGGCGAGCCTGATGCAAACCGGGAGTGAAAGGTGAACGGGAAACCGGAACGAAAAGTGAAACAGACCTGTACGGGAATACCGGCGGGACTATCATCAAACAATAAAAAAATCAATCAATGGAACAGAAAAAGAAAAAGCAAGAGGATGTACTGGTCGTCCGCGACGAGAAGACGGGCGAAATCAGTGTGGTTGCCGGACTGGATGCCAGGGGCTATCCCAAGAGGGCACAGGCAAAGGCGGAACACTCGCAGGAGTTTTTGCGCTTTGACCGCCACGGGGATGCGATAGACAATTTCATGAGAAATTTCTACCGCCAGTGTAAGGAGCCGACACGATTCGGTTTCTACAGGGTGGCAGCGGACACGGTGGAAGCTCTGCTTCCGGTTATCAAGGACCTGCTGAAAGACCCTGTGGCGAATACTGACCTGCTCGCACCGCACAAAGTGGATACATCGGCGTACCAGCAGACTGAGGAACAGCAGGCTGCGGAGGAGGCGAAAAGAGAAAATGGCGAAACGGAGGCTGAGGAACAGCAGACTACGGAAGAGGTGAAAAGAGAAAATACTGAAACGGAGACTGAGGAACAGCAGGCTGCGGAGGAGGTGAAAAGAGAAAATACGGAAGAAAATAATGTGGAACAGAAAACGGACGAGAAAATGGAAGAAATGAAACAGAAAAATCAGGAACAGCAGCCGCAGGCAGCGGAAACGCAGACGGCACAGGGACAGCAGCCTGCACAGGAAGGGCAAGCGCAGGCAAAACCGGAGAAACCGAACCTGATTGCGGACAGCGATGTGGACTGGAAGGAACTGGAGCAGTTCGGTGTGAAAAGGGAAAACCTGTCAGAAAAGGACATGAAAGCCCTGATGAACTACGGGAAGACAAGGCTGGTGACGGTGGAACCGGTACTGGGTGGAGAACGCTATGAGTTGCAAGCCCGACTCTCGTTGCAGAAAGCGGAAGACGGAAAGCTGAAACTTACCCCCCACTTCGTACGCCATGAGCCGAGACTCGACGTGCCATACAACGGCTATACATTCACGGACGAGGATAAGCAGGCACTGAAACAGACGGGCAACCTGGGCAAGCTGGTGAACGTTGCCGATACGAAGACCGGAGAGATGCGCCTGGCGTATGTCAGCATCGACCGACTGACGAATGAAATTGTGGACGTACCGACGAACAAGGTGCGCATCCCGAACCGGATCGGACTGACGGAACTGTCGAAGGCGGAACAGGAAATCCTGCGTGCGGGGCTGGCACTGCCCAAGGAGGTGACACTGAAGGGCGGGCGCAAGTTCGAGGCCATGCTGCAGGTGAACGCTGACAAGCGCGACGTGGAGTTTGTGCCGGAGCATCTGTGGCAAGGACAGTCGCAGCGACTCGGAAACGGACAGGAGAAAAAACAGAAAAGCCCGGAAGCCCCGGATGCTACCGGACAGCAGCAGAAGGAAGACGGGAATCAGGAGAACGGACAGCGGCGCAACCGCTCGTGGACGAACGAGGACGGAAGCATACGTCCGATAGGCAAATGGAAGGACGACAAATTCACGGAACAGCAGAAGGCGGACTATGTGGCGGGCAAGGTCGTGGTGCTTGCCAACGCGAAGGATGACAAGGGACAGCCCTGCACAAAATACCTGAAGTTCGACCGTGAGAAAGGCAGACCGCTGACCTATTCGGAAAACCCTGACCTGGCACAGACCGTTGCCCCGTCGAACGAGAGCCGCACACAGCTTGCGGTGAACAACGAGGGCAAGACGAACGAGGCCACCAGACATGTGAAGGAGCCGCTTCAGCAGGGACAGACCGCCCCGAAGGACGACACCCAGAAACAACAGCAGGAAAAACCGAAGAAGAGCAAAGGCATGAAGGTATCCTGAGTGCCACCACTAAATTCATTACAAGAGAATAAACAACGGATTGAAACGGGGCCTCATGCGCCATGTACCGCATATCCCACGGATAACCGGCGTACCCCGTTCCACTCCACAAGGAACAAAAGTATCAATGATTAAAACAGAAAATGTATGATTACCATATTGGCAGAAAAACCGAGCGTGGCACGTGAGATAGCACGCATCGCCGGAGCAACAAGAAAGGAAGAAGGATTTTATACAGGAAACGGATACCATGTGACATGGGCACTGGGGCATCTGGTACAACCTGCCCTGCCTGAGGGCTACGGCTTCAAGGGATTCAGCAGGGACAGCCTGCCGGTGATACCGGAGGAGTTCATGCTGATACCACGCCAGGTAAAGACGGACAAGGGCTACAAGGCGGACGCGGCAGCGGTGAAACAGATAAAAGTGATTACGAAACTGTGGAACGAGAGCGACGGCATAATAGTGGCAACGGACTGCGCACGCGAAGGGGAACTGATATTCAGATACCTGTATGCCTATACGGGCTGTACGCTGCCATTCCGCCGCCTGTGGATAAGCTCGCTTACGGACACCGCCATCCGCAAAGGATTGAAGGAACTGAAGGACGGGCATGAATATGATGACCTGTATCTGGCGGCAAAGGCACGCAGCGAGGCGGACTGGCTGGTGGGCATCAACGGCACGCAGGCACTGACCGTCGCCGCCGGGCGCGGCACATACTCGGTGGGGCGTGTGCAGACACCCACACTGGCGATGGTCTGCAAGCGGTACCGGGAAAACAGACGCTTCACTCCGGAGCCGGTACACCAGCTGCATTTCTCGGTGACACCGGTGGGTACGGATACGGTAGTGAAGTTTTCCTCGGTAAAGAAGTGGCAGGACAAGGAAGAGGCGGCTGCATCATACAATAAGGTAAAGGCGAAGATGTGCGCCACCGTCACTAAGGTGGAAAAGAAGGAGAAGGTGGAGAACCCTCCGCTGCTGTACGACCTGACCACACTGCAGAAGGAGGCGAACACGAAACACGGATTCACGGCGGAACAGACGCTGGAACTGGTACAGAAGCTCTATGAAGCGAAGCTCGTCACCTATCCGAGAACATCGAGCCGCCATATTCCGGAAGATGTGTTTGCTGAAATACCGCTGCTGTTTGAACGGCTGGCAGGACACTCCGCCCTTGCGGAGAAAATCGGGGAACTGGGAGAACTGAACCGCCGTTGTGTGGATGCCTCGAAAGTGACTGACCACCATGCCCTGCTGGTGACACCCAACCGCCCGCTTGCCCTGTATAAGAACGAGCAGATCATCTACGACATGATTGCCGGACGCATGGTAGAGGCATTTTCGGAGGAATGTGTGAAGGATACGGCTACCGTAGTAGCGGAGGTGGTGCCGGACGCAGGCGAAAGATGCGAGAGCCTGACATTTGAGGCGAAAGGCTGCATCGTGCGCAAGGCAGGCTGGCGCGGCGTGTACGGAGAGTACGGCGAGGACAGCGGGAATACGGCATTGCCGGACTGGGCGGAAGGCGACACACTGGTGATGGCAGGATGCTCGATGAGTTCGGGCATGACCCGACCGAAACCGCTGCATACGGAAAGTTCGCTGCTGGCAGCGATGGAGACCGCCGGACGCGACGATGTGGAGGATGAGGAGGCACGCCAGGCCCTGAAGGACTGCGGTATCGGCACACCCGCCACACGTGCCGCAATAATCGAAACGCTGCTCAGAAGGGAATACATGGTGCGTGTGAAGAAATCGCTGGTGCCGACGGAGAAAGGACTAGCCCTGTATTCCATTGTCAAGGAAATGGACATCGCCAATGTGGAGATGACCGGACGCTGGGAAGCGGAACTGGCAAAGATAGAACAGGGAAAGACACCACATGAGGCTTTTATGAGGGACATAGAAAGCTATACCCGCAAGATTACCACGGACCTGCTTGCGTGTGACCGCATTTTCGGGCACAAGGCATCGGGCTGTACCTGCCCCAAATGCGGCACGGGCACGATGCAGTTCTACGGTAAGGTTGTGCGCTGTGACAATCCGGACTGCCTGCTGCCCGTGTTCCGCCAGATAGCGGGCAAGACACTTACCGACGAGGAAATGACCGGTCTGCTGACGGAAGGAAAGACGGCGATGCTTGGCGGGTTCAAGAGCAAGCAGGGCAAGCCCTTCAGCGCTGCGGTGACTTTTGATGCGGAGTTCAACACGAAGCTGGTGTTTGCGGAGAGTAAAGGCGAAAGAAAAGGTACGAAAACGAAAGGAAGAAGAAAATAATGAGTAATTTTGCCACTGATTCATGTCATAATCTGTTTCAACCTGGTTGTACTTTTTATTTACATGGATTTAGTGGTGACTGATTGTCGGCTGCACTCGGCATAGTTCTGACAAGTCCGACTCTGCCCTCATTTGCACGACAATTAGTGGTGGCACCCGGAGGGATACCGGGTGCCTTTTTCCTTTTCATTTCCATAATCATTTATCCACTAAATCCATCATAAAATGAAACAGAACAAGAAAACCGCTCCGGCGGAGCTGTCCTACTACGGGCTGTATCTGCTGGACTATCTGAGAAAATATCATCCGGACAAAGTATCAAACACCCCATTCATTACTGGAAGGGAGGAAGCCGCCTCGGAAACATTCGAGAAGGAAAGGGCGGCGGGAAGTACGGTGGAAGCCGCACAGGAGGAAGCCATGCGCGTCCTGCTCGAAGGGCTGCACTTCTCCCCCTACGCACTGCTGCTTGAGGTGGTGGAAAACGAGTTTTCCGAAGAGGTGCAGGAACAGGAACGCGAGGCGTTCTGCCGGGAGATATTCCCGCATCTGAAAAACCTGTTTGCCGGCTATCCCACAACGGACGACACATTCGCCCTGTCGCCCGAACACGACCTGCTCTATACGGAGCTGACGGGTGCGATAATGCTTTATCTGGAGGCTTATGGCGTTTAACAAGAAGCAGAGGCTCAGGGAAAACATCGAGGCGATACGGACGGCATTCACACTAGAGAAAGAACGGCGCACGCCCACCGCACGGGAACGGGCGCTGCTGGAGAGGTACTGCGGCTTCGGGGGACTGAAGTGCATACTGAATCCCGCCAGGGAACTGACGGATGCCGTACACTGGGCGAAATCAGACCTCGAACTGTTTGCCCCGACGGTGGAGCTGCACCGTCTGATACGGGAGAACAGCCGGGACGAAACGGAGTACAGGCGGTATGTGGACTCGCTGAAGGCATCGGTGCTGACGGCATTCTATACGCCGCAGGCCATTGCGGACACCATAGCGGACGTGCTGCACGACCGCAAAGTACGCCCAAAGCTGGTGCTGGAGCCATCGGCGGGTATGGGCGCATTCATCAGCCCGGTATTGTCGAACAATCCGCAGGCGGAGGTGATGGCATTTGAGAAAGACCTGCTGACGGGCAAGCTGCTGGGCTGCCTGTACCCGCAGCAGAAGATACGCACGGAGGGTTTCGAGAAAATAGAAAAGCCGTTTCTGAACCATTTTGACCTTGCCATCTCCAATATCCCTTTCGGGGATTTCGGAGTGTTTGATGCGGAGTTCAGCCGCAGCGCATCCTTCGGCAGACGTTCGGCACAGAAAGCCATCCATGACTATTTCTTTCTGAAAGGTCTGGATGCGGTGCGTGACGGCGGCATCGTGGCGTTCGTCACCTCGCAGGGGGTGTTGAACAGTTCGAGGGTTTCCGTCAGGAACGAGATGTTCAGCAAGGCGAATCTGGTATCGGCAATACGACTGCCCAACAACCTGTTTACCGACAATGCAGGCACGGAAGCCGGCAGCGACCTGATCATCCTGCAAAAAGACCTGCAAAAGAAGGGACTGACACAGGAGGAACGGGTTCTGACCATCATACAGACGGAACATAACGGCGGACTGACGGACAACGCCTATTTTGCCTACCACACGGAGCGTATCATACATACCGATGCGAAGAGGGGTACCGACACGTACGGAAAACCGGCGATGGTATATACGCACAGCGGAGGTGTGGAGGGTATTGCCATGGACCTGTACAGGATGCTGTCGGAAGACCTGTCGGCACGGCTGGACATGGAACGCTACAACGGCATGGGGCATGAAAGAGAGGATGTGCGGCAGAACATTGCCGTACAGACCGAGGGTATTGAGGTGAAAAGAGAAAACTCCGCTTCGGTTGCGAGAGAACTGGAGGAGATGAAAAGAGAAAATATCCATCCAGTTGAGGGTGAACGGGAGGAGGTGAAAAGAGAGAACTCCGCTTCGGCTGCGGGTGAGCTGGAGGAGACGAAAAGAGAAAATACCCATCCGGTTGAGGGTGAGCGGGCGGAGGTGAAAAGAGAAAACTCCACCTCTGTTGCTGGTGTAGCGGACGGGACAAAACGGGAAGAAAACAGTGTGCAGCCGAAAGTGCAAGTGATGACCGGCATGTCACAGGAAGCGCAAAGCAGACAGACGGGAGGAACGGTAATGGACCTGTATGACCTGTTCGGCTATACGCAGGAGGAAAGACGGATGGCTGAACAGGGTCTGAAACCGGACAGGAAGAAAGGCGGAAAGTACAAAGGGAAGAAACCCGTGCAGCCGACACTGTTCTCCCTGCCAGCGGAGGATACGGAAAGGACAACGGACAAGGGAAATGCGGAAGCGGTTGCCGGCATCACCCCGGAAGAGGCACGTGAAATGGACGAAATCATACGCGGCGGAACGGATGCGCCGACGGCTGCCGAACCGGAAGCGGCTGTCCCGACAACGGAAAAGACGGGGCCCGGCACCGCAACGGAAGAATCCTATGACCCGGAAGATGAAGTGTACCGCAGTCTGGACTGGGAAACGAACCCGCCCATCAACGGATTCTATGAAATGATGATGGACCTTACACCGGAACGACGTGCGGAGCTGCGCCGGCTGGGAAAGACGAAGATGGAAGCCAACGCCGCCAGACAAGCGACCGGAACAACGGAGGCGAAAAGAGAAAAAGCCGATGCGGGGAAAACGGCGGAAACGCAGGATACGACTGCTACGGTAGTCTATCCGGTGGAAAACGGATTCGAGGCGGAAAGGAAGCGCCGGATTGCGGAGGTGGAAGAAGCCATGCGCCGTGAGGAGGCCGCCCTGACACCGGAAGAACGGCAGCGCAAACGGGAGGAGGAAATGATGCCGCGCCCGTTCAAGGGCATACTGGAGCCGCACCTGAAGGACGGCTCGCTGGCATGGGAATACACGGCAGGCGTACGGTTCCAGGTGGGCGTGCTGAAGGATGTCACCCGCTACGGCGCCACATTCCAGCCGCTGGACATGGACGGGATGCAGGCACAGAAGGCACAGCTATACATAGACCTGCGCAACACCTACGAACGGCTCTATGCCTACGAAGCGGAGAAGCACGAAGAGAACGAAATGCTGCGCCGCCACCTGAACACCTACTATGACGAGTTCGCGATGCGGTACGGTTGCCTGAACGCCAAGCAGAACGTGAAGCTGCTGATGATGGACGCTTCGGGGCGCAACATGCTGGCACTGGAACGCAGCGAGGGTGGCACGATGGTGAAGGCGGACATATTCGACCGCCCCGTTTCCTTTTCGCAGGAAACGGCAGTCGCCGCGGAATCGCCGGAGGAAGCCCTGTCCACCTCGCTGAACCTGTATGGCGGAGTAAACCTGCCCTACATGGAATCCATCTGCGACATGCCGCAGGCGGACATGCTGGAGGCACTGAAAGGACGGGTATTCTACAACCCGCTGGCAGAGGGCTACGAGATAGCCGACCGCTTCATAGCCAGGAATGTGGTACAGAAGGCCGCCGATGTGGAGGAATGGATAAGCGGACACGGGGAGCACGGGATGCTGCCGCAGGCAAGGGAGTCGCTGGAAGCGCTGAAAGAAGCCATGCCGGAACAGATCCCGTTTGAGGACCTGGACTTCAACTTCGGGGAACGATGGATACCCACGGGCGTGTATGCCGCCTACATGAGCCGTCTGTTTGACACGGACGTGCGTATAAGCTACTCGGAGAGCCTTGACGAGTATTCGGTGGCGTGCGGCCACAGGACGATGAAAATCACCGACGAGTTTCTGGTGAAGGGGTACTACCGCCACTATGACGGGATGCACCTGCTGAAACACGCCCTGCACAACACCTGCCCCGACATGATGAAGAAGGTCGGCGAGGACGAGAACGGGAACGACATAAAGGTGCGGGACAGCGAGGGCATACAGCTGGCGAACGCGAAGATTGACGAAATCAGAAACGGATTTACGGAATGGCTGGAAGAGCAGTCGCCGGAGTTCAAGAAACGGCTGACGGACATGTACAACAACAAGTTCAACTGCTTCGTGCGACCGAAATATGACGGCTCGCACCAGAAATTTCCGGAACTGAATCTGAAAGGACTGGGAATCACAGACCTGTACCCCAGCCAGAAGGACTGCATCTGGATGCTGAAACAGAACGGCGGAGGAATAGCCGACCACGAGGTGGGAACCGGCAAGACGCTGATCATGTGCGTGGCAGCGCATGAGATGAAGCGTCTGGGGCTGGTGCACAAGCCGATGATTATCGGGCTGAAGGCGAATGTAAGGGAGATAGCCGAATGCTACCGCACGGCATACCCCAACGCAAGAGTGCTGTATGCCTCGGAAAAGGATTTTGCCGCATCCGGCAGGGTGCGCTTCTTCAACGACATACGGAACAACGACTGGGACTGCATCATCATGAGCCACGACCAGTTCGGGAAGATACCGCAGTCGCCGGAACTGCAGCAACGGATATTGCAGGCGGAGCTGGATACGGTGGAGGAAAATCTGGAAGTGCTGCGTTCGCAGGGCAAGGACGTGTCGCGTGCGATGCTGAAGGGACTGGAGAAACGCAAGTTCAACCTGCAAGCCAAGCTGGAGAAGGTGGAACACGCGATAAAGTCGAGGACGGACGATGTGGTGGACTTCAGGCAGATGGGCATCGACCATATCTTTGTGGACGAGTCGCACCAGTTCAAGAACCTGACATTCAACACAAGGCATGACCGCGTGGCGGGTCTGGGCAACTCGGAAGGCAGCCAGAAGGCACTGAACCTGCTGTTTGCCATCCGCACCATTCAGGAGCGGACGGGAAAGGACTTGGGGGCGACGTTCCTGTCGGGCACGACTATCAGCAACTCGCTGACGGAGCTGTACCTGCTGTTCAAGTACCTCCGCCCGAAGGAGCTGGAAAGGCAGGACATCCGATGCTTCGACGCATGGGCGGCGATATTCGCCAAGAAGACGACGGACTTCGAGTTCAACGTGACGAACAACATCGTGCAGAAGGAACGCTTCCGCTACTTCATCAAGGTGCCGGAGCTGGCGGCGTTCTACAACGAAATCACCGACTACCGCACGGCGGAGGACGTGGGCGTGGACAGGCCGGACAAGAACGAGGTGCTGCACCACATACCGCCCACCCCCGACCAGGAGTATTTCATCAAACAGCTGATGGAATTTGCCAAGACGGGTGACGCCACCCTGCTGGGCAGGCTGCCGCTGTCGGAAACGGAGGAAAAGGCGAAAATGCTCATCGCCACGGACTACGCGCGGAAGATGGCGCTGGACATGCGCATGATAGACCCGGAATATGAAGACCACCCGGACAACAAAGCGAGCCACTGTGCAAGAACGATTGCGGAATATTACCGGAAGTATGACGAGCAGCTCGGCACGCAGTTCGTATTCTCCGACTTGGGTACCTACCAGCCGGGCGGGTGGAGCGTATATACCGAAATCAAGCGCAAACTGGTGGAGGACTACGGCATACCCGCCCATGAAATCCGCTTCATTCAGGAGTGCAAGAGCGAGAAGTCAAGGAAAGCGGTGATAGAGGCGATGAACGAGGGATATGTGCGCGTGCTGTTCGGCTCGACCTCGATGCTCGGCACGGGCGTGAACGCCCAGCGCAGGGCGGTGGCAATCCACCACCTCGATACGCCGTGGCGACCGTCCGACCTCGCCCAGCGCGATGGTCGGGCGGTTAGAAAGGGCAACGAGATAGCGAAGCTGTACGCTGACAACAAGGTGGACGTAATCATCTACGCAGTGGAGAAGTCGCTGGACTCGTACAAGTTCAACCTGCTGCACTGCAAGCAGACGTTCATCTCGCAGCTCAAAAGCGGTGCGATGGGTGCAAGAACCATAGACGAGGGGGCGATGGACGAGAAGTCGGGCATGAACTTCTCGGAGTACATGGCTATCCTGTCAGGGAACACCGACCTGCTGGACAAGGCGAAGCTGGAGAAACGCATCGCCTCGCTGGAGGGAGAGCGCAAGTCGTTCAACAAGGGCAAGCGCGAGTCGGAACTGAAACTGGAGTGCAAGACCGGGGAACAGAGGAACAACCAAGCCGCCATAGCCGCCATGACAGAGGATTGGGAGAAATTCACCGCCGCAGCACAGACAGACAAGGAGGGCAACCGGCTGAACCTGCTGAAGATTGACGGTCTGGATTCGACAGACGAAAAGACAATCGGAAAGCGTTTACAGGAGATAGCCAAGAACGCCACGACGGGCGGGCAGTATAAGCGCGTGGGCGAACTGTACGGCTTCCCCATCGAGGTGGTCAGCGAACCGACACTAAGGGACGGGCTGAAGTTCACCGACAACCGTTTCGTGGTGGCGGGCAATTACAGGTACAACTACAACAACGGGCATCTGGCGATGGCTGACACGCACGCCGCCGCCACGAACTTCCTGAACGCTCTGGAGAAGATACCGGGCATCATCGACCAGTATAAAAAGAAAAACGAGGTGCTGGAACAGGAAATTCCGCAGCTCCAAGCAATAGCGGGCAAGGAGTGGAAGAAAGAAGACGAACTGAAAGGGTTGAAGTCCGAACTCGCCACTCTGGACCGCAAGATACAGCTGGAACTGGCTCCCAAGCATGAAGAAGCGCCCGACCACGGACAAAACAATGACATGAGGCCCCAGTCGGAAGCTATAGCCCAACCGGAATTTGTAAAGTCCGATTTACATGATTCGACCACTTTTTCCGTTTCCCATCACAACAAGGGTTTGAAGCTATGAATAAACAATACAGACCGGCAAACGGATTTTTATCCTGCTGCCGGTCTGTAAACATATTATATAATCCGGAAGAAACAGTTTTTTTATCCGAAATGTATAGCTGCGATAATAATTTGATATACCTTTGCAATGAGAAAATTGTTTTTTTATTGATTATGAGCAAAATATTACATATAATCCTACTTATATGCACCATAGTTATCACAGAAGGTTGTACAGGAAATCAGAAACAAGCGTCCGGAACAGAGTGTGACAGTACCTATGTGGCAGTTCACATACAGAATTTGTCCATCGTGAATCCGAAGGAAGCGTTGGCCCTGCTCGACACGGCAGAACAGCAAGGGCTGATGGATGATTTTGAGCTCAACCGGTTGCGTGCCGTGGTATACCATAACGGCTTTTCGGATAACAACAAGTCATTGGAATATGCAATGAAGGCATATGACTCTCCTTCGGCGCATGAAGACATCAGGAAGTTTCTTTCCCTTATCCAAATGATAGCCAACCAGTATTATTTGAACGGCGACTATGCCCGGAGTGTCGAGTTTTGCACAAAGGGCATAAAGATTGCCCAAGACAGCGTCATCAGAAGTGCGGAGGCGAATCTGACATTCAAGCTCGGCAGGAACCTGCTGGTCCTGAACCGTGAAGACGAGGGATTCGGACATTACTTCAAAGCAGTTGACATTCTTGACGGGGAATCGGAGAAGGACAACACTTGGGAAACAAGCGATGACTATATCTATACGCTTGCCATTTTAATCGGTACACTGAGGAACGAAGGCTATTATGACAAAGCGACCGGTTTGCTCCCCCGATATGAGGATGCCGTCAGACGGCTTGAAACCAAGGAGCAGATACCGGACGGTCTTATTGATATGCGTCGGGCCAGCGGCTATGGCATGGCAGCCCATCTCTATGCCATAAAAGGCGAGAAGGACAAAGCACATGAGGAATATCTGAAACTTTGTTCTACGGAGTATTCCAAAACCCCGGACGCCGGACAGCTTACGATTCCCTATCTGTTTGAGGCAGGTGACTACCGTGAGGCGTTGCGAAAGTTGCAGGAAGAAAAGAAGTATTGGCAGGCCAACATTGACACCATAAGTTACAGCTATATCCGGAACCATCTGGAATCGGAACTGGCCGTGCACGAAAAACTTGGCGACATCCGTTCCGCCAACCGTGTCCTTCATACCATACAGACACTGAATGACTCACTGCGCATCCGGGACCGTAACGAAAAAGCGCTTGAACTGGCGGAAATATACAAGACCAACGAACAGGCGGCACAACTGAAAGAACAGGAAAACACCATACGCATACGTACCCTCATCTTTTCCTTTACAGCCCTGCTGCTGGTTGTGGCGGTAGGCTTCATCATCCGTATCCTGCGCGACAAGCGTGTCATCCAGAAGAAAAATGAGGCTATGGTAGGGACCATCAATGAGCTGATGACCTACAAGAACGAACTTTTTATCCGACGGGAAGAGAACATACGCCTGCGTGACGAGCTGCGGCAATTCCACGAAGCACAAAGTCAGACAAATTCCGGTACGGAGGATATGCAGGAGCCGGACAGTACGCAGGAGAAGGAAGATTCCAGTCCGACACTTGAACTGACCGAAAATGACCGTGTGCTGTACGACCGCATGTGTCATGAGATTGTCAGCCGCAAGCTGTATCTGAATCCCGATTTCAACAAAAGCGGGCTGATGAAGGAGATTCATGTACCGGCTTACAAGTTTGCCGCACTGTTCAGGAAGTTTGGCGGTTGCAGTTTCACACAATACCTACAGGATTGCCGGATTGACTATGCCATCAATCTGATGCATGAGTATCCTCAGTGGAGCATGGATGCTGTTGCCAAGGAAGCACAAATGTCTAAAACTTCATTTTTCAGGCAATTTCAAAAGAAGTATGGTATGAGTCCGTCCAATTATATTGAAAAGGAACAATTAACCTCAAATCGACAGAGTGTTGATAGTCAAGATATTAACGCAGAGATGTGATTTTTTGGAACTCCTAATGTGATTTTTTGGGACTCCTACCCACTTGAAAAGCACTCTTTTTTATCACCTCTTAATTACCTTTGCTCCATGTCAAACTGAAATACAGAAATGATATGGAGCAACTTTATTTATACATACTTCTCATTGCAACCCTGCCCGTCATAGCGGTGCTTGCCTTTGCCCTCTGCCGTTGCAGGCGGAGGCTGAGTCGCTGTCAGGAAGCGATGGTGCGCCTGATTAACGAGAATCTCGACATGAAAGAGAAGTTGCCCGCGCACGAACGCCCCAATTTCATGAACCGCGGGGACATCACGCCCGAAGAATTTACAGAAATCATACATAATATGCTGAAAAGACTGATGTTTTTATCCCTCTTTTTCCTTGTCGCGGTATATCCGATGAAAGCGCAGGAAAAGCAGGACACGACCTATCTGTTCCGCTTCGTGGCGGACAAGGACATGTTTTACTCCCCGTGGAACGGCAACGGCGAACAGCTCGCCCGCCTGTTGAAATGCGTCGATGAGAACCGCTCTGCCATTGAATCGGGGCAAATGTACCTGTTGGTGACAAGCTACGGCACAGACGGAAATGCCGGGCAGCCGGCTACAGAAGTGGCGAAAGTACGCCGCAACCGGGTGAAGTCGGAACTGATTATGCGCGGCAAGGTAAAGGAAACGCATTTCGTTACAGACCGTTCTTTTGATGCCGGCTATACGGATGAGAACGGTAAATCCTTGCGCAACATAGTCATCGTTACACTTCCCGCCTCTGCGGACAAGGTAGCGGAAATAGCCGGAGAGGAAGCCGCAACCAAGGTAGAAGCCTATAATAAAGAGGTATCGGGCGAGGCGGAACGCGAGCGCATTGCCGCAGAGAAAGCAAGAGTACAAGCCGGGGAAGCTCGTATGAAAGCTGAAGAAGAGAGGATTAGGCAGGAGGAAGTACGGATAGTCGCAGAAAAAAACGAAGCCGAAAGAAAGGCAACGGAGGCAGAACACACTGATGCAAAAGGAACTACCCCAAAGATACAGAAGGAACCGGAACAATATCACGTAGCCCTGCGTGCCAACCTTCTGCGCTGGGCCACGCTCACTCCCGACCTCGGCGTGGAGTGGCGCATAAGCCGCAATGTGGGCATCACCGTCAACGGCTCGTGGACCACATGGAGCTGGGACGGCAAAGCACGCCGCTATGCACTGTGGGAAGTGGCTCCCGAAGTGCGTTATTATATAGGTAAGGAGAAGCGCGGATATATCGGTGCGATGTACAAGGCAGGTGAGTTCAACTACAAGCTGTCCGCCACCGGCAAGCAGGGCGACCTGACGGGCGGAGGCATCACTGGCGGCTATCAGCTGAGGCTTGGCAAGGCACTGTCGATGGACTTCTCGCTCTCACTGGGCTGTCTCCGTGCCGACTATAAGAAATATACCGTCACCGACGGCACCCGTGTCCGTCAGGGCAAGGAGAGCAACAACTGGTGGGGACCCACCTCTGCCGGAGTAACTTTGGCATGGACGATATTCTAAATGAAAAGGAGGCAACAATGTACAGAAACAATACTATATATAATATAATGGCAGCAGCGGCAATGGCTCTGTCGCTCACCTCCTGCGTCAAGGACGAACTTCACGACACTCCTCATCCCGACCACGGTACGTTGACCGTCTCAGCCGACTGGACGGAACGCGGCGAGGGCATTCCCGCGCCGGGGAAATGGGCAATAAGCATAGGAGACTACACAGCCGAAGAGACAGGAATCACCCATGAGGTGCGCCAACTCTTCGAGCCGGGCAACTACCGCCTGACAACCTACAACCCCGCCGACGGCATGACGGTGGCAGGCACCACCGCCACTATATCCGCATCATCCAGCAGAAGAGGAGACGCCCTCATCAGCGGCAACCCAGGATGGCTGTTCACTGCAGTGCAGGACATCGCCATAGCGAAAGACCACGACCACCTGTTCACCGCCGCCATGCGGCAGCAGGTAAGGCAGCTCACATTGATTATCGAGCCCACAGGCGACACGGCTGACAAGATAGAAAGCATCGCCGGAACACTCTCAGGCGTCGCCAGCACACTCGACTTCGCCACAGCCACGCACGGCAACCCGTCGGATGTGGAACTGGATTTCACGAAGATAACCGAAGGCACCGATGCAGACAAATGGAAAGCCACGGTGCGCCTGCTCGGCATCACCGGCGACGTGCAGCAGCTGGCGGCCACGGTGACATTCGCAGGGGGCAATCCCAAGCCCGTCAACATTGAGAGCGACCTCTCGGAGGTGCTTGCCCGGTTCAACACCGACAAGACCTCGCCGCTCACGCTCGGCGGCTCGATGGTGGATGCACCCGGAGAAGCCGGCATCACCGCTACCATCGACAAATGGGAGGAAGTGGATGCAGGAAACATCAATGCACAATAGATGCAGGAAACATCAATGCACAATAAAACGATAAAAATTAAACCAATAAAACAGAAAACGCATGAAAAGTGAAATGAAACCAATCATCACTGCCGCCCTGTGCCTTGCGGTGCTCGCAGGGTGCAGCAGCGGAGAGAACCTGCCGGATGCGAATGCCGGAAAGTGCAGTCCCGACTTTACGGCTACCATCGGCGGCGTGCAGACACGTGCGTTCGACAGCAGCTGGGAAGCCGGCGACGAAATCGGCATCAGCGGCGGCAGCTACACCAACGTATGCCACCTTACAAAAGAGGGCGACGGCAGATTCACCGTGAAAACGCCAGGCAGCGAGATTTATTTCCAGGACGAGGGCGAAGTGACCTTCACAGCCTATTATCCGTGGAACAGTCTCGAAACAGCCGAGGCAATCAGCGCCGACACATGGGCGCAGGCACATCAGAAAAGCTTCGACTTCCTCTGGGCACAGGCTTCAGGCAAGAAAGCGGCGCCACAGGTGGCTTTTACTTTCGCGCACAGAATGACGAAAGTGGTGCTGAGCGTCAAGCCCGGCAACGGTGTGGGCTATGACGAGGTAAAAGCCGCCCTGCTGTCGCTGGAAGAATTCCGACACAAAGGCACTTTCAACATTACCGACGGCAGCACATCCGTGGACGATGCCACAACGGCGATGTGGGAGTTCGCGGGCAATGAAAACGCCCACTACAACGCGCCCGCCATCTTTAACGATACCGAGGGCATGGTGACATTCCCGCTCATCTTCTTCCCGCAGGAATTTGACGAGCCGCTGCCGTTTTTTGCGAAGCTGGCGGGTGGACAAACCCTCAAGGCAGAGATAGACTTCACTGCCGCCAACCGTGAAAAGGACGGCGTTACCGCCAAAAACGAATGGGTGGCGGGACGCCGGTACAACCTCACGGTGACGCTCCACAAGACCGGAATCACACTTGACAACTGCTCCATCATGCCTTGGGAGGAAGTGAACGGAGGCAACATAGATGCTGAACAATAAACAAAATATTTAAATATAACAAAAACGAAAAAAACATGAGAAAAATTTATTTTTTCGCAGTCGTTGCGCTTGCACTGGCTGCCTGCGACAATGACGACAAGTATGTGGACAACGAACCGGTAGCCGCACAGATCACCGCCAACATCGGCAATTCCATCTCGTCCCGTGCCGCCGGAACGGCGTGGGATACGGGCGACAAAATCGGTATCACCACTTTCCGCGAAAACGAGCAGGGAGTGAACGAGAGCAAGTACGTCAATATGGAATACACCACCGAAAACGGTGAAGGAAAGTTCACCGGCACGCCCATGTACTTTCAGGACGCACAGGCCGAAGTGACTTTCACCGCCTACTATCCTTTCACCGGAACCGAGGGCACAGCTCCCGCCATAATCGAGAACAATACCCGGGCCGAACAGCAGACGCTTGGAAACCAGCCGAATTTCGACTACCTCTGGGACAGCCGTGTGGGCAAGAAGGGCCAGCCGAACATCAATTTCGAATTCGCCCACAAGATGAGCAAAATCACGATGACGTTCCAGGATGGAGAGGGCACCGATGTGAACAAGATAGAATCTTACTCGTTTGACGGGCTCGTGCTCGAGGGTACGTTCAATCCCGCCACAGGTGAGGCAAAAGCGAAAGAAATGGATTCGGAAACGCTTACCCTCAATGTCGAGAATGTGATAAGCGGCACCGCACGCCCGTCGATTATTGTCTATCCGCAGACCACGGCAGGCCAGGTGGTGCTGCGTATTGTCAAGGACGGTCAGACCTACAAGTGTGAGCTGGCGTTTGCCGGCGGCGAACTGAAAGCCGGCACCGACTATCAGTACACCATCACGCTGAACAAGACCGGTGCAAAAGTGACAAAGTCCGAAATCCATCCGTGGTCATTGCAGACCGGCACAGGCGACGCCACAATGGAATAACCCGACACAGCCATCCCGTGCGGCAGCGTCAAGCACGGAGGTACACATTGATAGGGTGTAACTGCCCCTCTCGCAGGGGGCGGTGGCACAAGAAAACCGACGACAAACCGAAAGTAGAAAACCGGACATTTTCAGGTTCTGCCGAGGTGCGAAGGAGGAAAACGAACGAAGTGAAGTTAAAAACAAGAAAAGACAACGATATGAATAGAAGCAAATTACATCTGTTACGGAATATGGCGGCACTGTTGCTTTGCGCGAGTGCAGCCTCGTGCTCGCAGGACGACATGCCGCAGACAGGCGGCACCCCACTGCCCGAGGGTGAATATCCGCTGACGCTCACCGCTTCGGTGGACGGAATGAATACCCGCGCCACCGGCAAGGACGCATGGGTAGATGGCGATATGATAGGCGTGCGCATCGGCACGGATGATGCGACAGGCTGCTACGAGCTAAACAGCGACGGCTCGATGAAGAATGTCATCACCCCGGTGTATTGGCAGAATACCGCCTCTTCCACTGTAACGGCATGGTATCCCTACGAGGGAAAAAAGAGCGTGGACATCTCCGACCAATCGAAAGGCTTTGTAAACATTGACTTTCTGACCGCTACGGCACCGGAACAAAACTACCAAAGCTCTGTGTCGTTAAAGTTCGAGCACCAAATGGCAAAGGTGAGCTATACGCTTCAGGCTGGCGATGGCATCACGGAAGATGACTTGAAAGGAGCCACCGTACAGATTGCCGGCTACACAAAAGCCTCCTTCTCTGAAGGAATACTGACAGGCACGGATGACGGCTGGATTACTCCGGCTTCCGACAATGATGCCCTGCTCGTGCCGAAAGACATGACGGGCAAACCGCTTATCAAGGTCAGCATCAACGGCAAAGACTTCATCTACACCCCGTCTGACGAAACCGCCGGAAACCTGAAAGCGGGCTGTCATAACACCTACACCATTACTGTCAAGAGAAACGAAATCGTGGTGGAAGCCGGGCAGAGCGTTACTTGGGGAAGTGGTGGAAACTTCACCTCAGGCATTGAGGAAACCCAGACATACAACCTCTTTTTAGCCTGCACAGATGACATTCAGGAGATATCGGTAACGGATAAAGGAGGTCAAACTCTGTCCCCAAAATCAGAAAACACTTATTCCTTGTCCACCCAAGGCTGCATAGTCAGGTATAAGATAGCCGAAACCGTACAACCTCCGTTCCGCCGCGACGGAACGACAGGAGGTTATGCCGAAATATCGGGAAGAAAAGAGGGCGACTTTTATGTCATGGAAATTTCCGACATGTCTTCCGACATAAGTATATCGATAGACCCGCACTCCGCACCCATTGTCGGGGACTATTATTATACCGATAACAGCTATTCGACCCAAATGCTCGATAAAAAGGAAAACTGTGTCGGTGTGGTTTTTCATGTCGGTCCAGGTCCGGGAGACGAGGTATCTGCCTATGATAGCAAGCTGAATGCCATTCACGGCTATGTGCTCGCTGCCTACCCTGCTTGTAATGGTGATCGTCCTTCTTGGTGCAATCCAAATTACCAGAAAGAGCTTATCGGCACTCATGAGCGACCCGACGACTGGTGCGGATACAAGAATACGAAGATGATAATCAATTCTGCCCAAAATAAAAACATAACCTTGTCGGCAGACAACTATACACATGTCTATTATGCCACCACATATAACCAAAACACCGCTCCGAGTCAGACAAGCGGTTGGTATCTGGGTTCTGCCGCACAGATGAAAAAGGTAATCGATGTGTCCGGTGTGATAACCGCTCCCATAAGTAATTGTGGCGATGCTACAAATATCAAATACTTGGGTACAAGTACCGAAAGGGACGATACTAAAAATGACATCTACGGTATCTACGACATAGAAGGCGGCAGTCTGCGCCTCGGCTTTAAAAACTACGGACAGAATCCACGACCTATATTAACATTCTAAATTGACCTGCAATGAAATTATTTCACCATAAACGCAACCGGCATCTTCTTGCCGCCGCTGCATTCATCATGCAACTGCTGTCCGCGTCCTGTACTTCCGACAGTTACTTGGACGAGCTCGGACAGCCGGAAACCTCTTTTGTCATCCAAATCGAGGCGGCAAACTTTTCGCAGTCCCCCGCCTCGCGGTCGAACAATACAAATTCCAATTACACCACCACATTCGCATCGGGGGACAAGGCAGGGCTGATTGCTGTCGACAAGAACGGAAGTGTCGTTCCGGAATTGAATAATGTCCCGCTCAACTATGATGGCTCGAAATGGAGCTTCGCCGACGGATCCTCCTATTATAACTCCGGTTATACCTACATCGCATATTATCCCTACAAGGAGGAGGCAAGCGGGCTGAAAAGTATCAGTGAACTGCGGCAGGCGTTTCCTCCTGCATTGGACCAGTCGGATATAAGCAAATATACCACTGCCGAGATTATGGCGGCAGAGGGTGAATGGGAGAGCAGCAGCAAGACGCTCCGTTTCGAAATGAAATACCTGCACACGCTGCTGGTACTGCCCAATGCGTATGATACCTATTATCAATTTTCCGAAAATTCATACAGTTTTTCCGCTCCGATAACGAATGTAGCCGTTACCGTAGGCGGCAAAGTATATAAGGCAATGAACTGGACCAATAACAATCTGAATCAGTACAGGGTCGTCATCCCTGCATCGAATCAGGAACGTGAATTGAGAGCCTGTTTGTCGGGAAATGACAAAAGTCTCATCCTTGAAACCCGACAGACACTGGCTGAAAGCCAGTATTACGAATGGCGAAACAATGGCTTCGACATTGGTAACTACTCTGAAAGCGGCTTGATACGCGTAGGTGATTTCGTTTGCCGTACAAACGATGGAAATGATTGGTTCATCGTGCCGCAGGAGGCATACGAAGCAGCGACCAATCCGATCGGTGTGGTGTTCCATGTCGGTCATAACGCTGAAAAGGATGATGCCATGTCTGTGTATCAGAACCAATTTAAGGATGGCAAATTCCATGGTTACGCGGTTGCCCTGACCGATGTGGGATCATATCGTTGGGCATACAAGGATGGTGCATACAGTCAGAATGCCGGAACGAGTACAAATACGGGGGATTGGAAAGGGTACAGCAATCAGAAAGCCATCGAAAATTTTGCCGACAACAATTCGGATGGATGGGAATTGAAACATTTTGAAGCGGCATATTGGTGCTCTCTTTATGGGACGGACCAAGGTGATGACTGGCAGCGTCGATACGCCGCACCGGTCAATACCAGCGGATGGTTCCTACCGTCGTGCAACCAGCTGACAACTCTTTATTCCTTGAATCGTGATAATGCGAATTTACTTGCCACATCAATGGACAATGTCAAGAGTCTGGATAAAGATCATATCCGTTGGTTCAGTACAGGTTGGTATTATTGGTCGTCCACTGAGCGTTCGCTCTACTCGGGCAGCGCGTGGAGCGTGTACTTCTACTATGGCAACACGAGCTACAACGGTAAGTACCGTACGTACGATGTGCGTGCCGTCCTCGCTTTCTGATCTATTTACCTATTTAATCTATTTATCTATTAAAGACTTATAGAGAGTAAAGTCCCGCGAAGCGGGTCGAAAAATTTAAAAAAATTGAAGCTATGGCATTATCCGAGGATTTACCCCTGTACCGGGACACTTACCGGTTGTTGAACAACCTGCTGGCGCTTACGCAGGATTTCCCGCGCTTCTTCCGTTACAGCATGGGCAGTCGCATGGTGGATTTGACTCTGGATATGCTGTCATTGATTTATAAAGCCAACAGCAGCTATGAGAAAGTGGGCATACTGACCGAATTTCTCGACCGCTACCGGATGTTGCAGATGCTCTTCCGCGTATGCGTGGAGCAGAAGGTGATAACGGAGCGGAAATACGCCTCTTTCGGGCTGCTGATGGAGAAGATAGGCAAACAGGCTACAAGCTGGAAGCAGTATAACGAACGCGGAATGAAAAAGAATGAAGAAAAAAGGCAATGATTTATCAGTCGGAATCCGGGCGGTCAAGGCTTCCCGGAGCGAACTGTTTTTAATTGAAAAAGGGCTGCCGGCAGGCTTCTCTCGTGCAGGGAAGCTCGCAAAGATAAACACAGGCAGCATCTGTTGGTCGTCCACTGAGAATTCGAACAACTCGAACAACGCGTGGAACGTGAACTTCAACAATGGCAACACGAACAACAACAATAAGAACAATACGAACGATGTGCGTGCCGTCCTCGCCTTTTCAATAAAAACTTTACGATAAACAAAAAAGAGTATTGAGATATGGTGTTACAACAAAGTCTTTTCACGGAAGAGGAACTCGGCGGCATCCCATTGGAGGATGTCTTCGAGGCATACTTCGAGTGCCGCAAGAAGAAGCGCAATACCTGCAATGCCCTTGCCTTCGAGAGCGAATACGAACGCAAGTGTGTAGAGCTGTGGCGGGAAATCAACTCCGGCACCTACCATCCTTCGCGTTCCATCGCTTTCATCATTACCAAGCCCGTGAAGCGGGAGGTCTTCGCCGCGGATTTCCGCGACCGCGTGGTGCACCACCTGATAGCCCGAAGGCTCGTTCCCTTGCTGGAAGCGCAGTTTATTGACGACAGCTACAGCACCCGCAAGGGCAAAGGCACACTGTACGGCATACTGAAGGTGGAGGAACACATCCGCCAATGCTCGGAAAACTACACCAAAAACTGCCACATCCTGAAGATAGACATCCGCTCGTTCTTCATGAAAATATCGAAGCAACGGCTGTATGACCTGACGGAGCGTCTTCTGCGGGAGCGGTACGAGGGAAACGACTTGCCGGTGCTGCTTTATCTGCTCCGGGAGACGGTGTTCAACCGACCGGAAAAGAACTGCATCCGCCGCACGCCTCCCCAAAGCTGGCGCGGATTACCAAAGGACAAAAGCCTTTTCCATTCCGACGGCACTTGCGGCCTGCCCATCGGCAACCTGACCAGCCAGTTGCTTGCCCTGAACTTTCTCGATGAACTGGACCATCTGATTACCGGAGAGTGGGGCATTGAACATTACGGCAGGTATGTGGACGACATGGTGCTGGTGCATCCGTCCAAAGAGCGTCTGCTGGCGGTCAAGGCGAATATCGCCGCATGGCTCACCGCACACGGACTGTCGCTGCACCCCCGCAAGATGTATCTGCAACATTATACGAAAGGTGTGCTGTTTGTAGGCGGCATGATACTGCCGGGAAGGAAATACCTGAGCAACCGCACGGTGGGGTTCTGCTACGATGCCATAGACCGCCTGAACCGCCTGGCGGAAAGCTCGCCCGACTATGTCCTGACACACGGGGAGGAGTTTGTCAGCACGGTCAATTCCTATCTGGGCATGATGCGGCATTTCGCCTCGTACAACCAGAGACGCAAGGTCATGACGCGCGTGGGTAAGGAATGGTGGAGGGTGGTCTGTTTTGAAGGACACATAGAGAAAGCCGTCCTGAAAAAACGGTACAGACCGGCGGAGCGGAAAAAGAGAGAGATAAGGAATGAGATTACGGAACTAAAAAAAATGACATGACCGAACAGGAACTCATCAACAAGCAAAAAGAGTACGGGGACAGCCGTTTTGCAGTGACACGCTCCGGCAAATTCTTCTGTGCCTACGGTTGCGGAGCATTTGCATTGGCGCGTGCCACCGGCTACCGCGTCATGCGCCGTCCGCGCAAAGGGGGACACTCCGTGCTGACCACCGGATTTCCGGAAAGCCGTCTGGCGAATGTACTGGAGCAGATAGCCGCCTGCGGCGGCGAGATTGTTGTTCAAGAAACAGACTGTTTCGTTTTTGCCGGCATAGACGGCAGTGAGGACGACGGGCTGGTTTCGGAGCAGAAACCGCCGAAAGAACATAAAGATACGGGGATTCGGAAGGATAAGGCAACCTTACGGGAACGGATTATGTCGTTCGACCTTTCCCGATCCACCCCGATGGAAGCAATGCTGTTTCTTGACACACTGCAAAAACAGATTAAAGAAAACACAGTCTAACAGATACCGAATATGGGAAAGAAGATGTCATTGCAACATAAAATCCTTTTCGGATACGTGGTACTGGTGGCGGTCATAGGAAGCATGGCCGCCACTTTGCTGCATGAGCGGAAACGGCTGCGTGAGATAGAAGCGGAAACGGTAAAAATCCGCTCGGTGCGCCTTGACATCAACAAGGCACACAGCCGCATCACGGGGCTTGCCATCCGGGGTGAGAGCGTAGTGGCATGGGAAGAGGCGGACTATCGCGACTACCGTCGCCACCGGCTGCTGACGGACAGCCTGCTGCAAACGCTGAAGCCCCACTGCCGGGAATATGTGCACCCCGGACAGATAGATACCCTGCGGCACCTGCTGGCGGAGAAGGAAACACACCTGCTGCGCATCATGCAGAACCTCGACCACCGGGACGAGCGCGACAGCCTGCTTGCCACCCAGCTGCCCGAAGTGGCAAAACGGGCGACAAGGGTACGCACCATACGACAAAAGAAAAAAGGCATCGCCGGGCTGTTCGGCAAGAAAGAAGAGATACGGGTCATGCCCTCCGCCGGGGAACTGCATGCCCTGAGCGACAGCCTGACCGCCATGCAGCGCAAGCAGGAGAAGGAGATGGATGCCTACGCCGACAGCTTGCGCACCCGCAACCGTACGCTGAACATACAGCTGAACCGATTGATAAACAACCTCGACGGGCAGGCACAGACCGCCTTTGCCTCACGGGAGCGGAAGATGGCAGAAGCACAGGACAACTCCATACGCCTGTTCACCGCCGCCATCTCCCTCTCCATCATCCTGCTTTTTCTGTCCTACCTAACCATACACCGGGAAATCAAGCGAAATGCAGACGAAAAAAGGAAACGGGAAGAACTGATCGGGAAATTGCAGGAAACTATCCGGCATAACGAGGAACTGACGAGGGAAAAACAAAGCATCATGCAGACCATCACCCATGAGCTGCGCTCTCCGCTGTCCGCCATACGGGGCTATGCGGAAATGATAGCGACTGATAAAGAGAGTTCCATTTGCATCCGCCATGCGAAAACCATTGGCGATACTTCCGGACGGATGGCAGGAATGATAGACACGCTGCTGAACTATTTCCGTCTGGACAGCGGAAAGGAAACCGTCTGCTCCCTGCCGTTCCGGGTAAAAAGTATAGCGGAAATACTGGAAACGGAGTTCATGCCACAGATGGAAAAGAAGCGGTTGGCATTTGAAACGGTCAATGAGGCGGACGAGGTTGTCATGGGTGACCGTAACCTGATACTCCGCATCGGCAGCAATTTGCTGTCCAATGCCTTGAAGTTTACACAAAAAGGCTCGGTCAGACTGATTACCGGATATTCGGACGGCAATTTCATGTTGGCTGTGGACGATACAGGCACAGGAATAGACAAGGGAAAGCAGAACCGGATATTCAAGCCATTCGAGCGGCTCGGCAATGCCGCCACGCAGGACGGCTTCGGGCTGGGACTCGCCATTGTAAGAAGCCTTGCTGAACTGATGGACGGCAGCATCACGGTGGAAAGCGTGCCGGGAAAAGGCAGCCGGTTCACCGTCACACTGCCGTTGGAAAAGTCGACCGAAACGGAAAGACAACCCTCTTCCTATACCGTAACGCATCATCTTTCCGGGTGTTCCGTGCTTTCCATGGACAATGACCAGATGATACTCGGTATGCTGCATGATATGTTCGAGCAAAGCGGGGTACATAATGAAACCTGCATGGACATGGGCGGACTGACTGAAAAACTGCGTGGCAGCCGCTATGACCTGCTGACCACCGACCTGAAAATGCCGGACATCAGCGGCTATGAGGTGCTGGAACTGCTCCGTTCATCCGACATCGGAAACTCGCGTACCATTCCGGTACTGGCGATAACCGGTTCGGGAAGCGTTACGGAAGAAGAACTGAAACAGGCAGGGTTTTCCGCTGTCCTGTTCAAGCCGTTTTCCATTGACGAACTGCTGGCAGTGGCTGAACAGTGTATCGGAGAAAACCGGACACGATACATTGACCTGACCCCGCTGTTTGCCTACGGAAACAAACGGCACAGACTGGAATGCCTGATAAGCGAAACGGAGAAAGAAATGGCAGGCATCAGGAAAGCCATAGACAATGCCGACAAGGATAAAATTGACGGCTGGATACACCATATCCGCAGTTCATGGATGCTGATAAGGGCAGAACAGCCGTTGCAGGAACTGTATGAGGCAATACATGAGAACCGGACAATGGAAGAAATACAGGCAAGAGCCGGGAATGTGCTCTTACAGGGAGAGAAAATCATCCGGCTTGCCAAAAAGGAGATAGAGAAAACGAAATGGGAAAAATAATAGTGATAGAAGATAATCCGGTATTCCGCGACCATGTATGCGGAATGCTGGAAAGTGAAGGCTACACGACCCGGACTGCATGCGATTGCGCCACAGCCCGCAAGTTGCTGGCGGCACTGGAAACGGACGATATAGTGCTCTCCGACCTGCGTCTGCCCGACGGGGAATGCACGTCATTGCTGGAATATATGCGTGCTTCCGGCATGAGAAACCCCTTTGTCATCATGACCGACTACGCACAGGTAGTTTCGGCTGTCAGTTCCATGAGGCTCGGAGCGGAAGATTACATTCCCAAAACACTGTTGCAGGAAAAACTGCTGCCCCGGATAAAGGAGCTGGCGCACAAAGCGGAGGCAAGGCGCAAAATTTCCATATTCGAGCGCAGGAGTACCGCATTTAGGGAGATAAACCGGCGTATCTCGCTGGTAGCCCCGACAGACATGGGCGTGCTGATACTGGGCGAGAACGGTACGGGCAAGGAACACATAGCGGAGAAGGTACACGAGCGAAGCCGGCGTGCGGGCGGACCGTTCGTAGCCGTGGACTGCGGCATGCTGACTGGAGAACTTGCCGCCTCGGAACTGTTCGGACACCGGAAAGGCTCGTTTACGGGAGCCGTGGCAGATAAGAAAGGGTGCATGGAAGAAGCGGATGGCGGTACACTGTTTTTGGACGAAGTGGGCAATCTGCCACCGGAAGTTCAGCAAAAGCTATTGCGTGCACTTCAAACAAAAAGTTACCGTCCGGTAGGAAGCAACCGGGAACGGAAAGCGGATGTCCGAATCATAGCAGCCACCAACGAGCATTTGGATAAGGCGGTGGAAGAAGGACGCTTCCGCAGAGACCTGTATCACCGGTTGAAAGAGTTTGTCATACAGGTCCCTCCGCTGCGTGAATGCCGGGAGGACATCCTGCCGCTGGCGGAGTTTTTCCGGGAGCTTGCGAACAGGGAACTGGGACGGCATACCGAAGGATTCGACAAGGAAGCGGAAAAGATACTCATGGCGCGTACATGGGCGGGAAACGTGAGGGAACTGAAACAGACCATCAGTTCTGCCGTATTGCTTACGGAAGGGAAACTGGTCACTGCCGACAAACTGGAAGCGGAAGGTAGCGCACAGGCTGGCTGCATACTGCTGCTGAAAGACGAGAATGAAGAAAAGGAACGTATCGTGCAGGCACTGGTGCAGGCAGATGGAAATAGGGAAACGACAGCCAAACTGTTAGGAATCAGTCGTACGACCTTGTATAACAAGATGAAAGAATATGGTATGATGCAGAAAAATAAGGAAAAATGAGCAAATATGAACTGAAATTGCTATATTTGCATGAACATAGGACAGAACGGCACAGACAAACATGTGTTTTGATGTGCTGATGAAAATATAGTATAGAATAAGACCGCAAGGCGTTTCAAGTGTAAATCTGGTAAATTGAAACTGAAAGAGACTAATTGCGTGATGCTTATGCTATGCCTTGGCATAGCGTGCATTCGCGTACATCTTTCAGGGGTTTTACCAGAACCCACACTTGAGGTAGCGTGAATTGCGCGCTATTTTTTATTTTACGGCTTACGGTCACAACAGAATGACCGCTATGGCAAAAGTCCGATTACTCGCCGTCCTGACAATGGACGGATGTCCGGCAGAAACAACCGCTCTGTGCGGACAATGGCTCGGTTCCGACAAGTACGGGACAGGTGCGCTGAAAGAAGACGCCATCTGTATCCTGAATGAGAACACGTCACTTACCCACCTCTCCAGTTGGACAGAAAACTCCGATGATTCATTGACCTATCTGATAGAAGCCAGCGAAAAGACGGCAGGTATCATCAACGGCATGATGCGTATGCGCCTTGTGGATGAAATCATCCTCTACCTGCTTCCCGTCATAGCGGGAAACGGCAGCAGGCTGTTTCAGGGCTCACTGCCCGAAAGCGAATGGACATGCACGGAGAGCAAACGGTGGAAAGACAACATAATACGGATAACCTATGGTCGGAAAACACCCCGCCAGCCGGTGGTTGTGTTCAAAACATGAACATTTTCAAGAGCTTCCGACGTTCAGAATGTGAACATACGTTCAGATTTTGAACAAAAAACGAGGCATGAAAGTTTGTGCCGAAAAATATTTTCTCACTCTATTTTACTGAATATCAGATGGATATTATTATTTAGCAGAAAGGCTGTTTCGACAGGAGCGGTATTTGTCCAATCATTTTATGTTATTACACTTTTAATCCAAGTGTAATAACATAAAAATGAAAGAGATATGGAATACCTCATATTGACAGAAACCGAATTTTTCGGTCTTATAAACGGGAGCGATGAAACAGCCGGTCTGAATACCGCATACAATTGTTTTGTGAAGGCGGTTGTAGAACTGATGCATGACGGCGATACGGACGGGGCGAAGATTGCGCTGGCGTATGCCGAAAACGAACTGCAATACCACCACACGCAGTATATTGCGGGTATGAGAAGCCATACCGCCCTGTTTGTCCGTAAAGCCTTGTCTTTCATACGCAAGATGCAGAAACATATCCCCTCCAACCGCCTGCAGGTGCCGCCACTATCCACAACCATCCACTCTGAATGTGAAAAGAAAAATGATATTCCTGTCAATGCCCCTTCCATGCGCTGGACGGGCAGTATGGCTGAACTGGTGGAGCTGATTTACGGGCTGGATGCCATGAAGCTGGTAAACGAGGGTGAAACGGGTATCAAGGAACTGCTGGAAGGTTTCTGCAAGGTGTTCGGCATGGAAATAAAAGAGAGCCAGTGTTACAATACCTATGCGGACATCAAGCGGCGGAAGAACGAGAGCCGCACCTATTTCTTCGACAAGGCTGCGGAGAAATTGAACCGGCGGATGCAGGAGGACGAGGAACGGGAGCGGATGCGGAAAAGATAACGAGAAAATGAGGCATGGGCGTCATAGTCTGCAAAAAATTGCTTACCTTTGCAGAAACAATTATAATACAATAGATTATGGCATTAGAAATTAAAGCAATCCCCACGCTAAAAGGCAAAGAGGCAGAGCGTTTCGTGAAGGAAGCGGACAAAGCCTACAAAAGCAAGGAGAAGACCGACTTCAGCAAGCAGGTAAAGATAGCCCGTGCCATACTGAAAAAAGCCAATATGTTGTAGGCATGGGATTCCTGTTAGACAAATGCAGTTTTTCTCCGCTTGACGAGGAAGTCATAGGCAAATGCCGTCCTTTCTCATGCGGCAATGCCGACTTGGACGACTTTTTCCGGCAGGACGCACCGCTTTACAGCCGTCAGATGCTCGGAAAGAGCTATTGTTTCCGGCTGGACGAAGACCCTTCCGTCATTGTCTGTGCATTCACGCTCTCCAATGACAGCATCCGTGTGGACATATTGCCGAACAGCAGGGAAAAGAAAGTGCAGAAAGACATCCCCCGTTCCAAGCAGATGCGGCGTTATCCGGGCGTACTGATTGGACGCTTGGGTATCAATACAGAATTTGCCCACCGTGGTATAGGCAGCGAACTGATGGAGTTCATCAAGTCATGGTTCATAGACGCAGGCAACAAGACCGGCTGCCGTTTTTTGATAGTAGATGCCTATAACGAGGAAATTCCGTTGGGATATTATCAGAAGAACGGTTTTACTTTCCTGTTCTCCACCGAAAGCCAAGAGGCGGAGAATACAGGATTTGACAAGGATACGAAACTGCGTACACGTCTGATGTACTTTGACCTGATTTCATTGGTCAATGAGCAGGAAGAATGACAAGGGGACAATTCAAATGAAAAGAAAACAAGCCTTCCATGCGAGTACGTAGGGCTATTATATACTTTTGGAAGGCATTCTATTTATAACGGGAATGGCAAAAAAGAAAAAGCGGAAACAGCACACAGCTACCGACTTACCGATAATCCTTGATTACGAAGGTGAGCCGATGTCCGTCTATGACCCGATAACCATGATGCCGTACAGTGAACCTCCCCTAACAGAAAGGACACGTTTCAAGAAACTGAACAGGGAACAGAAGGCGGCTTTCAAATCACTGGTGGTGTCAGCCATCACCTATTATTGGGAAACGGAGAAGCAGATACCTTTCGGAGAAAGTATGGCAGACATCCGACACTGGCTGACAGAAGCGTTTGCCGAAGACTATGGAATACTGCTGAAAGAAGACACCGAGTTGAAAAACTACCTGATGACCCTTGTCATTTCATCCGTCAACAAATTACTCAAGGCAGAAAGACAGATACAAGAAAAGAAAAATCCGTAACATTTCACATTGGAGTGCTACGGATTTTCCTTTTTTCGCTTGCGGCGTGTTACTTGTTCTGCAAGAGGTATTGCAGTTCCGGGTCGGACTGGATGCGCTGCAACTCGTCGGCGACAATCTGCCGCACTTCGGCACGGATGCGGTTGTAGTTCTCTTGAATCATCTCCTTCATGCGGTCGTTGCCGTCGGTATCGGTAAAGTCCGTGATGACGGGAATAGGCTTGTAAGCCTGTTCCTCACGCTTGACCTTCTCGGCATCCACCACAATCTCGCAATGGAAAATCTTCTGCTCGATACGCTCGTTGAAGTTGTCGGCGACCGCCCCGACGAACATGCCCTGCGTGAGCGTGGAAATCTTGCTCGCCGGGATAAGGCTCTCCATCTGCGTGTTGATGGAGGTGGACTTGTCCTCGCGGTTAATGGTGATGCTCTGCCGCTTCTGCAAGATTTTACCGAAACGTTCGGACAGGGTCTTGGCGGTCTCGCCGACCACCTGCCCGGAGAAAACGTTGCCGACGGTGTTCATTACCACGGCGGCTTCCTTGTCGCCGTAGTCGCGCTTGAGCTGGGAGAAGTCCTGAAAACCCAGCAGAGTGGAAACCTTGTTGCTCCGGGCGGTGGCAATCAGGTTGTCCAGACCCTTGAAGTAAATCGTGGGCAGCTCGTCTATGATAATGGAGGACTTGAGCCTGCCCTTCTTGTTCACGAGCTTGACGATGCGCGAGTTGTACAGCCCCAACGCCGCCCCGTAGATGTTCTGGCGGTCGGGATTGTTGCCCACGCAAAGGATTTTCGGCTCGTCGGGGTTGTTTATGTCGAGCGTGAACTCGCTGTCGGACATGACCCAGTAGAGCTGCGGGGAAATCATGCGCGAGAGCGGAATCTTCGCCGAGGCTATCTGTCCGGCGAGCTGTTCCATCGCTCCGCCCTGCCATGCGTCCATGAACGGGGAAAGGTAGTTCTCCAGTTCGGGGTAGCTGGTCAGAATGGGAAACACGTCCTCGTAACGGCGGTTGAGCAGTTCGATGGCATGGGGAAAGGTGCAGTATTTCCCGTCCTGATAGATGCGCAAAAACCAAATCACTGCGGCGAACAGGATAATCGGACTCTCTACAAAAAAATCGCCTTGTTTTTGCACCCAAGTCTTATTCAAATTGAGCATAATGGTATAGGCACTTTCGTAGGCATCGGTGATGTCCTCCATGAAATCCGGGTGTATGGGATTACAGCGGTGCGAGCGGCGCGGGTCATCGAAGTTGATTACATAGAACTTCGGCTTGACCTTGTACCCGTCCGGATAATTCAACAGATGGTTGTAGGCGATGGTGGAAAGGTCGGGATATTTAAAGTCATAGATATATTGACTAAAACCTTTCTCAATCTGCTGCTTTATGAAGGAATTTACCACGGCATACGACTTGCCGCTGCCCGGCGTGCCCAGCACGATGGAAGCACGGAACGGGTTTACCACGTTGATAAATCCGTCGTTCCACTTCTTCTTATAGTAAAAGCGGGTAGGCAGATTGACTGAATACTCGTTCTCCATGAGGCGGGTTTCCTGCATGAAACTCTCATTCTCTACATTGAACACGTCTTCCATGAGGTTGGTACGCAAGAGGCGGCTCATCCATGTGCCCGCCATGAGCAGGCAGACATAGCCCGCCGCCATCGAAGCGGTGTAGAAACCGGCGACCGCCTCCACCGGGAGCGGCAGGGACAATATCCACCAGTTAAGAAAAAACAGCACAAGCCCGGCGGCAAGCACCGTCCAAATCCTGCGCCAAGTGATTTTCTCCTCCTTGACGCCCTTCGTGCCGAGGCACGAGAGCGCGAGCAGCAGAAGGGCAAAGAACTTTGTGTAGAGGATATGATGGAACAGCCCTGCGGTGCGGTCGAAGTTCATCAGCACCCTGTCCATGACACCGATGTCGATGCCCCACAGCCTTACGGCTTCATAACAATACCAGTAGAGGTGGATGACCACCAGAATAATGCTCACGGCACGGAGAAAGTCCATGATTTTCGCCAGTGCCCTCAAATCGTCTTCCTGTTGTGACATAATCTGTTTCTGTTTTTAAGTTGTTGGTAAATAAATCATAACCCCAGCCCCTTGCGGCGTTTCTTCCGTCTGCGTTTGAGGTCACGCTCGAAAGCGGCTTCCTCCGCCTGTGCGCCCGAAGTGTCGCCACCGAGCAAGCCCAAGCCGGAGGAATATCCCCCATCGTGCTCCACGACGTGACGGTCTTCGGACTGCTGCCCATCCACCGTAACAGTAAAAGGCATGGGCGGAGTACCGGCATAAGGCAGGGTGAAATGTTCCTGCAAGGCATTGGCAGAAAACTCCCTGCCCAAGCGCGAGCCGTTGAGAACGCAGCCCGTGCGGTGGTCGATGAAGGTTGCCCCGTAGATGCGGCCTTCTTCGGTATGACGGAATACCACATCCACACCTTTCGCTTTGAGCAGGGCGACAAACTCCTCGCGGCGGTACGTCCGGGCAAGGGCGGCGGCGACGGTCTTGCGGGTTATCTCCGCCAGACGCTTGTCTCGGATTTGCCCTTTGGAAAATTCAAACCTGCGCTGCACGGCTTCATAGCCGACGGACTTGCCGATACGGGAGGCCTTGAAAGGGTTACCGGTCTTGTTGCCGGCATCATCAGTGGCGGACGAGTTGTTGAGCGATAGCGGAAAATAGACCAGCCCGTGATACTCGCGTCCGTCCACCATGCCGTGCGCTTCCTCCACCGTGACGTTATAGAGCGAGAGCAGGGCGCGGTATTCGCCCATCGTCTGGAACTTGTAGGTTGCCATGACCGCCTTGGCTACATTCGATACCTGCCGCTTCACGTCGCCCTGCGATGTGTCCACCCTGCGGAGCGGATTGTCGGTACGGTACTGCCTGCGGTCAGCCGGGTGCAGCCCGTACTTCTTTTCCAGCTCGGAGGTGATGCGCTTGCTGCGCCGGTGGATGAAGTCACGGTTAAGCCACCTGCCGTTTTCGTCCACATTGACGGAGACGATGTGCAGGTGGTGGCGGCTGATGTCCTCGTGCTTGAATACAAGATACGGCTGGTCGCCGTAACCCAGCCTGTCAAGATACTCGCGTGCGAGCTGTTCCAGCTCCGTGTCGGTCAGGCGGTCGTCGGGATGCGGATTGAGCGAAATATGGATGACCTTGTTGCGTGTGCGCACCTGCTCCGGCATGAACCGCTTGAAATCCCGCTCGGCACGTGCCACGTCCACCCGTCCGCTGCCGTCGTCAAAGACCCTGTTCACGGCAAGGAGCCTGCCTTCGCCCTCGTTCACCTTCAGACCGTTGTAGGCGAGTGCGCCGTACAACGATGTTCCCATGCTTATCTTCGCGACCATCTCTCCTCAAACTCTCTTGAAAGTTCCACGACCTGCCGCGTCAGAGCGACCAGTTCCTCCGTGCATTTTTCCAGACGGTAGAGCAATGCCATCGCCTTCTTTTCCGAGAAATGGCAGCGAAGCTCCCTGACCGTCTGGTTGTAGTTGTTGCCGACCATGCGGTACTGCGCATGGAAAGCGGAAAGCTTCGTGCAGTAGTCCAGCAGCGTCCTGTCCGTGACCAGCACACGGAAGGGCTGTCCGAAGAAGTGCGCTTTCAGGAACACCGCCCTCGCGTACACGCCGGATTTCTCATACATGGCAAGAAACTTCTGCCATTCCTCATTGTCGAAGCGCACCATCACGCAGTGCGACTTGCGGCTCTCTTTCGGATGCCGCCCCCATTTGGGCATTTCATCCACGTTCTTTTTCCTGTTCATCTTTATTATGGATTTAGTGGTTCGTTTCACGGCACAAGCGCAGCTTCCGGCACGCATACCGCAGGTAGGAAACAGGCTTCCCGACTTCGGAGGGGAAGCCCGCCCCCGCAAGGGGCAAGGTCGTTTCCGGGAGTAACCGGAAACCCTTTGAGTTACTCAAAGGACACCTTGCTGTGTCTTTAAGGACACAAGAATCCGTACACGACGGATTGGGGATAGACCTGCCTGTTACCAACCCCAAAGGTATCGGGCGACCGATACCTCCCAGCTGCCCAAAAGAGAGACGGAACTGGGGTGCGGTGTGCGCATCGGGACCGTTGCCCTGCCGCTTGGGTGCAAAGATACGGGGTAAAAACGCACCGGAAAGGGGCCGGACAACGCCACAAGCTACCGGAACAACGCCAAATGCTGCCACGCAAGGGGGAAACGATACAGACCGGCGGATTTGTATATTCCTTTGCGGACAGAAACGATGAAGCAACAAGGCAAATAAATGAACATGGATGGAAACAGACATTTGAAAAGGCAAGTCCGCACGGACGGACAGACACACCGCTCCGCTGATGTACTGACATACATACGTACTGATGCATTGACATACATACGTGCTGACGTATTGACGTATCGGCGTACGACAGCACACCGGTGGGGAACCAAACCAAGACCTCCGTAAAAATGCGGGTATGCAAGAAAGTGCGTCTGCGCATATATGAGGAAGCGGAGAAACGAACAGGCGGGGAGACACACCGCCACAGTCATAAACCAACAACGATTAAAACATACAGAAAAATGAACAAGGAAACATTCGTTGCATTCGCAACACAGAAAGGCGGGGTCGGCAAATCGACCGTCACCGCGCTCGTAGCCAACTATATCCACAACGTGATGGGGATTGACGTCGCCGTGATAGACTGCGACGAACCGCAGCACAGCATCGCCGGGCTGCGCGACAAGGAAACGGCACTCATCGAAAAGAACGACAGCCTGAAGGCCGTCGCTTATGAACATTTCCGCAAATCTGGACGCAAGGGATTCCCCATTGTCCGAAGCAACGCCGTGCAAGCGTTGGACGATGCGGACAGCCTGCTCTCGGAGAAAGGGTACCGGCCGGAAATCGTGTTCTTCGACCTGCCGGGCACGCTGAAAAGCGACGGGGTGATAAAGACGCTGTCGCAGATGGACTACATCTTCACGCCCGTCAGCGCCGACCGCTTCGTGGTGGAAAGCGCGTTGCAGTTCGTGATGATGTTCAACGACAACCTCGTCACCACCGGGCTTGCCAAGACAAAGGACATCTCCCTATTCTGGACGATGGTGGACGGACGGGAGAAAACCGGGCTGTACGACCTGTACGGCAAACTGTTCGCCGAAAACAACTTCCGTGTCCTTGACACGAGGCTGCCCGACAGCAAGCGTTTCCGCCGCGAGCCGTCGGACGACCGCAAGTCGGTCTTCCGCTCGACCATCCTGCCGCCGGACACCTCCATGCTTAAAGGAAGCCGTATCCGCGAGCTGTCGGAAGAGATATGTTCCATCATCAACGGGTGAATCTTATGGCAAGCCGAAAGCTGAATACGGAGAGCATAGACGAGAGCCTGCTGCTTGCCTCCATAGGAAAATCCCGTCAGATGGGCGGACCTCCGGCAAGGGAAGGAACGGACGAACCCGATGCCGGCAACGCACCGGAAGATGCGGTACAGCCCACGGAAGCGAGAGCACGGAGCGAACCCGCAAAAAGAAAGAAGCCAGACTACGGCTCGACCTTTCTCAAACGGAACGAGGTGAAACTCCGGCACTGCGTGTACATCAGCAAGGAGGCGCACAGCATCGTTTCCAAGATAGTGAACACCATCGCCGACAAGGAAATAACCGTGGGCGGCTACATCGACACGGTGCTGATGCGCCACTTTGAGGAGAACAAGGACGAAATCAACGACCTGTACCGCCGCAACAGGGACAACCTGATTTGAAGAAGACATTGTATCACATAAAAAAGTAAAGACGAAATGAAACTGAACATCCACATTTTCAGAAGAAAGCAGAGAGAGGAAGCCTATAAGGGCAAGTACCACAAGCCGGAAGGCACCGAACACCTTGCACGCCACGGTACGGAGCAGGAAAAACTATGCAGGGAGAAAAGCCACGATGTTGTCGAACAGATAACGATAAGCCGATGGTGACGCTGCTGTTAATCCTGATGATGGCGTGCAACCTGTGGATTCTGTTCTACCTGACATGGGAACGCAAGGAGGCACGGAAGGCGGACAACAGGGAGGATGCCGGAAATGCGCATCAAAGACCGCCGGACGAGATTATGGGCAAGAGCAGGTTCAGGATGCCGGAAACGAAGCCACAAACTACCACTCCGACGCCAAATGCTGCCACGGAAATGCAAAGCGAGGCGGTGGACGAGAAGGACGTTACCTTTGCCGACGAAATGGAAACCTCCGGCAGCCACTCGGTGGAAACAAAGCCCTCGCGCCAAGTGCCCGATGAAGAACTGGACGAGGTTTTCAGGGATAACCGCGTCCACGACACGGACGGGGAGTTTGACGGGGAGCAGCCACAGGCAGGCGGAAATACCTTTGACGAAATCGACCGTGCGGCAAGGGCGGTGAAGGACCCGAAAGCAGGGAAAGCCGACATCCTACAGGCAGGCAAGGTATTCCACGAGCTGGAAGGAACGGAGTTCTACGACATGTTCCGGCGCAACAATGCCCGGTACGAGGCAAGGGTGTCTGAAATGGTGGAAACCTATCTTGCAAGCATCCGGCCCGCAGAGAAGAAAACAAGGATGAAAGCGGCTGTATGGAAGGAATACGAGAACTTCAACATCCGCGACTATGTATAACACTGTAAAAAAACGTAACGAAGATGCGAAAAAAGAAAATTGACTACGGCTGAAATCCCGGCCAGCCACCGAATCCACTAAATCCACAAGCCGGCTTTATCCGAAGCCGCAAAAATTAAAGAAAAGTATCAACCGCCGAAGGGAATATCCCGCCCGGAGGCATAAAAACAAGAAAAGATTATGACAGAAACATCGAAGAAAAAACAAATCATTCTGGCAGTCCTTCTGACGGCTGCAAACATTTCCGCCTTTGCACAGGGCAACGGCATGGCGGGCATCACGGAGGCAACCAATCTTGTGACCTCGTATTTCGACCCGGCGACAAAGCTCATCTATGCCATCGGCGCGGTAGTGGGACTCATAGGAGGCATCAAGGTCTATGGCAAGTTCTCGTCCGGTGATCCGGACACGAGCAAGACCGCCGCAAGCTGGTTCGGAGCCTGTATCTTCCTGATTGTAAGCGCAACCATCCTGCGCTCGTTCTTCCTCTAAACAGGCGTTTCCCATATATAATAAGATAAAAGGACAATGGCTGAATACCCGGTAAACAAGGGCATCGGTCGTCCGGTGGAGTTCAAGGGGCTGAAGGCGCAGTACCTGTTCGTGTTTGCGGGCGGGCTGCTTGCCGCCTTCCTCCTGTTTGTCATCCTGTACATGGCGGGCGTGAGCCAGTGGGTCTGCATCGGCCTGGGAGTCACGGCGGCTTCCGCCGTGGTGTGGCTCACGTTCCGGCTGAACGCGAAGTACGGCCAGCACGGGCTGATGAAGCTGGGCGCTGCACGGATGCGCCCGCGCTACCTGCTCCACCGCAGACGGGTGTCCCATCTGTTGAGACGAAAAAGGAAAGGAAGGAAAGAATGAGAAACGTAATGAAAGCCACCACACTGGAGAGCCGGTTCCCGCTGCTGGCGGTGGAACACGGGTGCATCATCTCGAAGGATGCAGACATCACCGCAGCCTTCGAGGTGGAGCTGCCGGAGGTCTATACCGTAACGGCGGAGGAATACGAGAGTATCCATGCCACGTGGTGCAAGGCAATCAAGGTACTGCCCGACCACTCGGTACTGCACAAGCAGGACTGGTACATGAAGGAGCTGTACCGCCCCGACTGGGAGAAGGAAGGTACGGGCTTCCTGGCACGGAGCAACGGGATGCACTTCAACGAGCGCCCGTATCTGAGCCACAGGAGCTACCTGTTCCTGACCAAGACGACGAAGGAACGCATGAGGCGGCAGAGCAACTGGAGCACGCTGTGCCGCGGACATATCATCCCGAAGGAGATACAGGACAGGGAGACGGCGGTGAAGTTCATGGAGGCGGTGGAACAGTTCGCCCGCATCCTGAACGATTCGGGACACGTCCGCCTGCGCCGCCTGAGGGACGATGAGATTACGGGAACGGAAAAGGAAACGGGTATCATAGGCAGATACCTGGCACTGACGACGGATGATACGGCGTGTCTGGAAGACATAGCCATGAGCGCGGAGGAGATGCGCATCGGCGACAAGCGCCTGTGCCTGCACACGCTGTCGGACACGGAAGACCTGCCGGCTGCGGTAGCCACGGACAGCCGTTACGAACGGCTCTCGACCGACCGCTCGGACTGCCGCCTGTCGTTTGCCGCCCCGCTGGGACTGCTGCTTCCCTGCAACCATATCTACAACCAGTATGTGTTTGTCGGCAACAGCGACGAGGAGCTGCGCCGCTTCGAGAAGTCGGCAAGGAACATGCAGTCGCTCTCGCGCTACAGCCGCCAGAACGCCATCAACTGCGAGTGGATAGAGGAATATCTGAACGAAGCCCACTCACAGGGGCTGAAGTCAGTCCGCGCCCACTTCAACGTGATGGCGTGGAGCGACGACACGGAGGAGCTGAAACGGATAAGGAACGACGTGGGGAGCCAGCTGGCCTCGATGGGATGCGTGCCCCGCCACAACACGACGGACTGCCCGACACTGTTCTGGGCGGGCATACCGGGCAATGCGGCGGACTTCCCGGCAGAGGAATCGTTCCACACGTTTGTCGAGCAGGCGGTATGCCTGTTCGCCGGAGAGACCAACTACCGGGACTCGCCCTCGGCTTTCGGCATCCGCATGGCAGACCGTATCAGCGGCAAGCCGCTGCATATCGACATATCCGACCTGCCGATGAAGCGCGGCATCACGACCAACCGCAACAAGTTCGTGCTGGGACCGAGCGGAAGCGGCAAGTCGTTCTTCATGAACCACTTGGTCAGACAGTATTACGAGCAGGGCACGCACGTGGTACTGGTGGACACGGGAAACTCCTATCAGGGACTGTGCGAGATGATACACCGCCGCACGCACGGAAAGGACGGCATCTACTTCACCTATACGGAGGAGAAGCCCATCTCGTTCAACCCGTTCTATACGGATGACGGGGTGTTCGACGTGGAGAAAAAGGACAGCATCAAGACGCTGCTGCTGACGCTGTGGAAAAGCGAGAACGAACCCGCCACGAAAACGGAATCGGCGGAGCTGGGAAGTGCGGTAAATGCCTATATCCTGAAAATCCAGCAGGACAGTAACATCGTGCCGTCGTTCAACACGTTCTACGAGTACCTGCGGGACGTGTACCGCAAGGAAATGGAGGAGCGCTACATCAAGGTGGAGAAGTCGGACTTCAACATCGACAACCTGCTGACCACGCTCCGGCAGTATTACCGGGGCGGACGCTACGATTTCCTGCTCAACTCGGTGGAGAACATCGACCTGCTGCACAAGCGGTTCGTGGTCTTCGAAATTGATGCGGTGAAGGACAACGCCGAGCTTTTCCCGGTGGTGACGATTATCATCATGGAGGCTTTCATAAACAAGATGCGCCGGCTGAAAGGCGTAAGGAAACAGCTGATTGTGGAAGAGGCATGGAAAGCCCTTTCTTCGGCAAACATGGCTGATTACCTGCGCTATATGTACAAGACGGTGAGAAAGTATTTCGGGGAGGCAATCGTGGTGACGCAGGAGGTGGACGACATCATCAGCTCGCCCATCGTGAAGGAGAGCATCATCAACAACTCGGACTGCAAGATACTGCTTGACCAGAGAAAATACATGAACCGCTTTGACCAGATACAGTCGCTCCTGGGTCTGACGGAAAAGGAGAAGTCGCAGATACTCTCCATCAACCAGTCCAATGACCCGTCGAGGCGGTACAAGGAGGTCTGGATCGGACTTGGCGGCACGCACTCGGCGGTGTATGCCACGGAGGTGTCGATGCACGAGTACCTTGCCTACACGACGGAGGAAACGGAGAAGATGGAAGTACGCGAACTGGCGGAGAAACCGGGAGGCGACATGGAAGCTGCCATCCGTCAGGTGGCGGAGCGACGGCTGGAGGAACGGACGGGACAGTGAACCGGCAGGAAATATACAGTAAATGAAAAATAAAAAATGATTTATGAACCAACAGACTGACAACATGTACATTGATGACCGATACAGCGATGAAGCGCTGCGGAAACGGGAGGAAATCCGGGAGCATATCTCATGGTTCCGTGAGTTCCTGACATTCGGGACTTCGCTACCGGAACATATCAGAAGGCGATACGGACTGGAAGAAGACTACCAGCGGTACAAGAAACTGGAAATACAGGTTCACCGGATGCCTGCTGAACCGGACTGCAGGGGATATGGGAAGGAGCAGCGTATGAAAGAACTGTGCGAGGCAGGAAGAGCCAAGGGAAAAATCACTCTTGCGGTGGAAAAGGCTTACGAAAGCATCTGCCCCGTTCCGGCACGGGACTATCTGGAAGAAAAATATCAGGAACTGCTCTATCTGAGAGGTATGGTGTACCGGAAAGACTATGACGACCCGATGTGGTACAAGCCGGAAATCCTGAACAAATACGGCATTGACCACAAGGGACCGCGCGAAACGGTGCTCAAGCAGGTGGAAAAGGCATACCGGGAACTGGATGCCCGATTCTGCCGGATGACGGGCAAGAAGCCGGATGCGGACGAGCTGTTCGGCAAGCCCGCAGTACGGCAGTCGGTACCTGCACAGAAGGAGGCACCGGAGAATGGCGCAAGGGAAAACCGCATGTGCAGGCGTAAAGGCAGAAGACCGGGATTCTGACGGAAAAGGAAACCGGGCGGACTCCGGCTACGGAAAAGACGAAAAGAAAAAAGGATTGAAAAAAATGAAAGAACGAAACTTAAAGAAGACAAGAAAATGAACATCAAACTGACAAAGACCGAAAGGCTGCTGCTGTGCGGCGGTCTGATAGGCATGGCATCGCTGATGCTGCAAGCCTGTGATATAATGGCAAAAGAAGACGGCGACACCCGCGACAGAATCTGCGGAAACTGGGAAAACGCGGAAGCCGGTCCAGACATACTGGTGTACAGGGAGGGAGAATCATATAAGGTGACACTGTTCAGACGCAAGGGCGTACGCCGCGTACTGAGACCGGAAACCTATCTGCTGCAGAGGGAGGAGAACGGCAACCTGTATATGAACACGGGGTTCCGCATTGACGTGGCATACAACGAGGAGACGGATGTGCTGACATTTTCGCCGGGCGGTGACTATGTCCGGGTGAACACGGATGCAGGTGACGGCGAAAAGACAAAGGAGAAAGAGAATATGCAATAGCAACTTAACGAACCACTAAATCCCAAAAAAGAATGAGAATGAGACAGAAACTGAAAATACCGCTGATTGCGGTCTGCCTGTGCCTTGCGGGGACAGGCGGGGCAAATGCCCAATGGGTGGTGTCCGACCCCGGAAATCTTGCGCAGAGCATCATCAACTCCGCCAAGGAGATGGTGGAGACAGCCGGGACGAAGGCAAACACCCTGAACGGCTTTCTGGAAACGAAGAAGGTGTTCGAGCAGGGAAAGGCGTATTACGACGCACTGAAATCAGTGCACGACGTGGTAAAGGGCGGCGCGAAGGTGGCGAAAAGCATCTCTCTGGTAATGGAAATATCGGAAATCTATGTGGACAACTACCAGAAGATGCTTTCGGACGAGAACTACACGCCGGAGGAGCTTGCCGCCATCTCGTCGGGCTATGCGATGCTGATAGACGAAAGCTCGGACGTGCTGCAGGACCTGAAGAATGTGGTGAACGTGACGGGCATGTCACTGACGGATGCGGAAAGGCTCGCCATCATAGACAATGCCTACCGCAGCCTGATGAACTACCGCAACCTCGTGCGCTACTACACGAACAAGACCATATCGGTGTCGTACCTGCGGGCGAGAAAGAAGAACGACATGGACCGGGTGATGGCACTCTACGGGAACTCCAACGAAAAATACTGGTAGCCTATGGGAGAGTTTGACAACCTGCACCAGATACTCCTCTCGCTGTATGAGGAGATGATGCCGCTCTGCTCGGACATGGCAGGAGTGGCAAAGGGGCTTGCCGGACTGGGCGCCCTGTTCTATGTGGCGGTGCGCGTGTGGCAGTCGCTCGCCCGTGCCGAGGCGATAGACGTGTACCCGCTGCTGCGGCCGTTTGCCATCGGACTGTGCATCCTCTTCTTCCCGACCATCGTGCTGGGAACGATGAACTCCGTACTGGGAGTAATCGTACAGGGGACACACTCGATACTGGAGGAACAGACCTTTGACATGGAGAAGTACAGGGAACAGAAAGACAAGCTGGAATACGAGGCGATGATGCGCAACCCGGAGACCGCCTATCTCGCCTCGGACGAGGAGTTCGACCGCCAGATAGACGAGCTGGGCTGGTCGCCGTCGGACATGATCACCATGACGGGCATGTACATGGACCGTGCGGCGTACAACATCAAGAAGAGCGTGCGTGACTGGTTCCGCGAACTGCTGGAGCTGATGTTCGCAGCTGCCGCCCTTGTCATCGACACGCTCAGGACGTTCTTCCTGGTGGTGCTGTCGATATTGGGACCCGTCGCCTTCGCCTTCTCGGTATGGGACGGCTTCCACTCCACGCTTTCGGCATGGTTCAGCCGCTACATACAGATTTACCTGTGGCTGCCCGTCTCCGACCTGTTCAGCACGATACTGGCGAAGATACAGATACTGATGCTCCAGAATGACATCGAGGCGATGCAGGCAGACCCGAACTTCTCGGTAGAGGCGAGCAACGGGGTGTACATCGTGTTCCTCGTTATCGGCATCGTGGGATACTTCACCATCCCGACGGTAGCCGGATGGATAATCCAGGCCGGTGGCGGAGTGGGCAGCTACAACAAGAACATCGGTACTGCGGGCGCCCTTGGCGGCAGTCTGGCAGGTGCGGCAGCCGGAAACGTGGCGGGACGCACGGGCAAGTTTATCAGAAAACAGGCCGGACGGCTGCTGAAAAGGTAACAGCCGGAGAACCGGAAAATGATTTTACAAACCATAAAAAACAGAAAGAATGGAGTTCAAGAGTCTGAATAACATAGAAACTAGTTTCCGGCAGATACGTCTGTTCGGAATCATCTACACGGCGGTATGTGCCGCCATCGTCCTCTGCTCGGTGGTATGCGCCTTCCGCTTCGCCGAAGCGCAGAGGCAGAAGATATACGTACTTGACGGGGGAAAGAGCCTGATGCTCGCCCTCTCGCAGGACCTGTCGCAGAACCGTCCGGCGGAAGCGAGGGAGCATGTGCGCCGCTTCCACGAGCTGTTCTTCACCCTCTCGCCGGAGAAAAGCGCAATCGAGCACAACGTGAAGCGTGCGCTGCTGCTGGCGGACAGAAGCGCGTACAACTACTACGCCGACTTTGCGGAAAAGGGATTCTACAACCGCATCATCGCGGGGAACATCAACCAGGTGCTCCAGGTGGACAGCGTGGTCTGCAACTTCGACCACTATCCCTATGAGGCACGCACCTACGCAAGGCAGATGATCATCAGGGAAAGCAACGTGACGGAGCGCACGCTGGTAACGACCTGCCGGCTGCTCAACGCAAGCCGCTCGGACGACAATCCGAACGGGTTCACCATAGAGGGATTCACGATACTGGAGAACAGGGACATCAGAAGCATGGAGAGATAGGCGTATGGGAAAGATGAATATTCTGACGGGAAAATGCGCTGCCGTTCTCAGGGAAAAACTGCACAGGAGACTGGACGCACTGTCGCCGAAGGCAAGGCTGGCGACGGTGGCAGTGATGTCCGCCGTCTTTGCCGCAGGCTGTTTGTACATGACCGCCACCGCCATTGCCGGCTTCGGGAAAGGAAACGGGACGATGGAGATACGGCACATGAAGAAACCGGAACTGCCGCAAAAAGCGGATTTGCAGGAAGCGTATGAACATTATCATAAAAACAGGATGTATGGAAAAGGAACAGAAAAGGAATGAGACAAAAGAGAAAAGACCGCTGACAGAGGAACAGCGCCAGCGGAGAAAGAAGATGCTGGTCTATCCGCTGATGGTGCTGACCTTTCTGGGGTGCATGTGGCTCATCTTCGCCCCCTCGCAGAAGGACGGCGGAAAGGAACGGCAGGGACTGGGATTCAACACGGACATGCCCCTGCCGGAAAACTCCGGAATCATCGGCGACAAGGCGAAGGCATACGAACAGCAGCAGCTGGAGAACAGGAAGAAGGAACGCCGGGGCATGGTGGGCGACCTGTCCGCATTCTGGGACGACAAGACGGAAGGAACGGACACGGCAGACGGAACGGACGACTGCCGTCTGGCACAACCGGAGACATCGCCGAAGACGGGCGGAAGCGGAATACAGACAGGCATCCGCTCCTCGGCTGCCGCCAACGAGCGGCTGAACACCTCGCTGGGTACGTTCTACGAGCCGCCGAAGGAGGATGCCGAGAAGAAGGAGCTCAGGCAGCGCATCGACGAACTGGAACGCATGGTCATGGAACAGGAGAAACAGCCCGCAAGGATGGAGGAACAGGTCGCCCTGCTGGAGAAGTCGTACGAGCTGGCAGCGAAGTACCAGAACGGAGGAAACAATGCCGGGCAGACCGCACGGACCGATGGGACGGAAATGACGGAAAGCAATGCCGGCGAAAAGAAAATGAAGGCTGAACCAGTGAGCGGCGTGCGCCCGTCAACGGTGTCCGCCCTGCCGCAGCCCCTGACAGATTCCGCCTTTATAGCGGACTACGGGGGCGAAAGGAACTACGGGTTCCACACTGCCATCGGCAGTACGGAGGCACCGGAAAAGAACACCATAGCAGCCTGCGTGCAGGGCGACCAGACGGTAACGGACGGACAGACGGTAAGGCTGCGGCTGCTGGAGCCGATGCGGGTGTCTGGACGGACAATACCAAGGAACACGACCCTTGTGGGTACGGCACGCCTGCAGGGTGAGCGTCTGGAGATAGGCATCGGCTCGCTGGAGCATGAGGGAACCATCGTAGGTGTGGAACTGGCGGTGTACGACAGCGACGGACAGGCGGGCATCTTTGTGCCCGGCTCGATGGAAACGGACGCGGCAAAGGAAATCGGGGCGAACATGGGCAGTTCGCTCGGCAGCAGCATCAACATCTCGACCGATGCGGGGGCGCAGCTCGCCTCCGATCTGGGAAAGGGAGTGATACAGGGAGTCTCGCAGTATATATCGAAGAGGATGCGCACGGTAAGGATGCATCTGAAATCGGGATACAGGGTACTGCTGTATCAGGAAAAATAGACAGCAAGAGACGAAAGGAAAAAGAACATTCAAATTTTATCAACCACTAAATCCAACGTAAAAATGAGTATCAGAAAAGTAATGATGATGTTTGCCCTTATGACGGGCATTGTCTGTGCAGGACACGCACAGGAAGTGAAAAACGACAGCACCGCCACCACGAAGGCGGAGGAGCTGAAACTGGTAAAGGACGTCTATCCGCAGACAGAGGAGAACGGCGACCTGTATCACGGACTGACCAGGAAACTGATGTTTGACCGCATGATACCGCCGCACGGTCTGGAGGTCACGTATGACAAGACGGTGCATATCCTGTTTCCCTCGGCAGTGCGCTATGTGGACTTGGGTTCTCCCAACCTTATAGCGGGCAAGGCTGACGGTGCGGAGAACGTCATCCGCGTGAAGGCGACGGTAAGGAACTTCCGCACGGAGACGAACATGAGCGTCATCACGGAGGACGGGTCCTATTATTCGTTCAACGTGAAATACGCCGACGAACCGCTGCTGCTCAATGTGGAGATGAAGGACTTCATCCATGACGGCAGCACGGTGAACCGCCCGAACAACGCGCAGGAAATCTATCTGAAGGAACTTGGAAGCGAAAGCCCCATGCTGGTGCATCTCATCATGAAGTCGCTGCACAAGGAGAACAAGCGCAAGGTGAAGCACATCGGCTGCAAGCGTTTCGGCATCCAGTATCTGCTGAAAGGGATATATGTCCACAACGACCTGCTGTACCTGCACACGGAGATAAAGAACCAGAGCAACGTGCCGTTTGACGTGGACTACATCACGTTCAAGATTGTGGACAAGAAGGTGGCGAAACGAACCGCCATCCAGGAACAGGTGCTGTTTCCGCTCCGCGCGTACAACTATGCGGTGCGTGTGGCCGGGAAAAAGTCCGAGCGCACGGTGTTCTGCCTGCAGAAGTTCACCATCCCCGACGGCAAGCAGCTGGTGGTGGAAATGAATGAGAAGAACGGCGGGCGTCACCAGACGTTCACCGTGGAGAACGAAGACCTGGTACAGGCTGAAACCATCAACGAACTGCGTGTACGATGAAAGGCAAGGCGGTGTTTTTAGCAATGCTTCTGTCCGTCCTTTTTATGGGACGGGCGGAAGCCCAGCGATGCCTGCCGAAGATGCGGAGCATTGAGATGAAAGCCGGGATGACCGGGGCGGACGGCTACTGGCTGGGAGCCGCACTGTCAAGCTATGCAAGGGGCGGCAACAAATGGGTGTACGGGGCGGAATACCTGCAGACCAATCATCCGTACAGGAGCGTGAATGTTCCCGTGGCACAGTTCACGGCGGAGGGCGGTTTCTACTACAATTTCCTGTCGGATGTGAAAAAGACGGTGTTCTTCTATGCGGGGGCGTCAGCCCTTGCCGGATACGAGACGGTAAACTGGGGAGAAAGAACGCTGTATGACGGGGCAAGGCTGAACAACAGGGACGGCTTCGTCTATGGCTGCGCCGCCACACTGGACATGGAGCTGTATCTTGCGGACTTCATCGCACTGACGGCTTCGGTAAGGGAGCGTTTCCTATGGGGCGGCAGTACGGGCGTGTGCCGCACGGAGTACGGGATAGGTATAAAGTTCATCATCAACTGATGTATGAGCCTACGGAAACGGAAATAGACAGAATGAAGAGGATACCGATTGAGGAGTTCCTCGCACGGCTGGGCCATTCGCCCGTGCAGCGCAGGACAAACGCGCTGTGGTACAAGGCTCCGTACAGGGAGGAACGCACGGCGTCGTTCAAGGTGAACATGGAGCGAAACCTGTGGTATGACTACGGACTGGGCAAGGGCGGCAATATCTTCGCCCTTGCCGGGGAGTTCATCCATTGCGAGGATTTCCTCTCGCAGGTAAGGTATGTGGCGGAAGTGGCGGGTATGCCGCTGCCGGAAAAGAAGGTGTACCACCCATGCGAAGTGAGGCGGCCGGTAGAGCCGTCCTTCGAGAACGTGGAGCTGATGCCGCTCCAGAACCGGGCGCTGCTCTGCTACATGCAGGAAAGGGGCATATCGTCGGGGGTGGCCATCGGCGGATGCAGGGAGATACACTACACCACACACGGGAAGCGGTATTTTGCCGTGGCATTCGGTAACGGAGGGGGCGGCTATGAGATACGCAACCGCTTCTTCAAGGGATGCCTGCCGCCCAAGGATGTGACACTGCTGGCTTACGGTTCGGCAAGCTGCAACCTGTATGAGGGGTTCATGGACTATCTGTCGGCACGTGTGCTTGGAATTGGAAACGGTGAAGACCACCTCGTGCTGAACTCGGTGTCGAACCTGACGAAGGCATACAGGCATCTGGACGGTTACGGGAAGCTGCAATGTCACTTTGACAATGATGAAGCCGGACGGAGGACGCTGGAAGCCCTGCGTACACGGTACGGCGGAAAGGTGACGGACTGCTCCGGACTGTACGGCGGCTGCAAGGACCTGAACGACTATCTGCAAAAGACGCTTGCCGAAAGGCAGACATGGCGGGAAAACGAAAAGAAAGGAAAAAACAACGGAATAAAATTATAATGATTATGGACATGAACAGACTTAAAGATGGAATAAGAGAAAAGGTAAATACAGTAAAAATGCTGGCAGTCTTCTGCGCCGGACTGCTTTCTATCGGCATGACGGCCTGCGATGATGGGCTGGACGTGACGCAGGCTTATCCGTTTACGGTGGAAACGATGCCCGTACCGAAGGAGCTGGCAAAGGGTGAAACGGCGGAAATCCGCTGCGAACTGGTACGTGAGGGCGAGTTTGACGGGGCGGTCTATACCATCCGATATTTCCAGTTTGACGGCGAAGGTACGCTGAAGCTCGACAACGGGCTGGTGTTCCAGCCCAACGACCGTTACCTGCTGGAGAACGAGAAGTTCCGCCTGTACTACACATCGGAGTGTGACGAGTCACAGAGCCTGACCATTACGGTGGAGGATAATTTCGGGAACTCTTTTGAATGGGAAACGGACTTCAACAACGATTCGGATGCGGAAGAGGCTCCCTCCGGAAACGATACGCTGAATACGGTGAAAGGAGGTGTCTATCAGTAAGGGGGTAATGAAAAGGCTGCTTGCCCCGGCGGTGCTGGCGGTTGCATTTTCCGCCAGCCTGCCGGCGCAGAATACGGGTACGGTTGGGACACCCGCCTCGTTCAAAGATGAAGCGAAGGCCGGGTTAGCCGTCGAGCTGATTAAGAAATACGAGGGACTCCATGACCGTTCTGATTATCCGTACTACGGTTACGGACATTGTAAACTTCCGGGAGAGGAACTGTCCTATGATATGACGGAGGCGGAAGCGGAAAAACTGCTGATAAGGGATTTGGAGAAGCGTTACAGGTTGTTCAGCAAGTATGGGAAAGATGCCCTGATCCTGACCGTACTCAGCTACAATGTGGGTCACGGAACTCTGCTCGGATATGGGAAACACCCGAAAAGCCGTCTGCTGAAAAAGCTGGAAGCCGGTGACAGGGACATCTATAAGGAGTATATATCCTACTGCCACTACAAGGGGCGGAAAATCCGCTCGATAGAGCGGCGACGGAAAATGGAGTTTTTGCTGCTGTATGAGAAGTAACGCAAAGGGAGAGCTTCACACGAATGGTGGAGTCTCCCTTTGTCATTTTCCGGAAAGGTTTTGCTTTGCTCCGGGAAAAGACCTAATTTTGTATCACTTTTTTTGAAACTGAAAAACAATCATGGAAAATTATATGGCAAAAGCAGCGGATGCCTTTCTGACAGGGCGTCCGTATGGCATACGTCTTGACTTCAAACACAAGGGCTTCGCTCTTTTCAACTACAACATGAACGAGCTTGGCAACCATCTTCCCGGCAGACTGGAAACGCTTCCGCTGGAGGATTTTGACGTGGAGGATATTCCACTGTGCGGAGAGCGTATTGTCCGAAAGGAAAACATAACGGATATCTTTTTCTACGACGAGAAGAGCAACCCGTATTCGGACAACCGTGTGGATATGAAGAAACTGAAAGCATACAACAAATATATCTATCCGCTTTCACTTACTCTGAACCGTAATTTGTAAGCTGTGAAAAGAAAAAGACTTCTGTCTGTGGAAGTCTTTAGACAGTGTAATGGTTTCTTTGCTTTCTTTGTTTGCCATTGTGCTTATTGATTCCCCAATAGGTGAATTACTCATTGTTCTACTCTAAGCGTAGAACAATGACATTGGTATAGACATTTCGCATATTTTTGTCAATTGCCTGATTCCGATATACACTCCAACAGGGTTTAATTGGAAAGTTGTTATTTGATTATTTCTGAAAACGTCAAATGCATATTGCCATCGAGCATCTTTTTGAATATGATAGTTACGAACTTCATCTTCTGTAAATGGAATTGCTTTATTTTTCAAATCTTCAAACAGAGGGATTAACTGGTCTTTATTTGCTTTATTGAATGCTTCTGTTACAGTCTTAGTGTTTGTGACATTAAAAGACACATATTGCCCTTCAATAGAAAACAACCCCATTATATATGGTAAATTAGTTAGCTGAGAAACATTCATTAGTTGTGGATACTTCTGAAAAATTTCATTTAATTCATTCAATGAAATGTTATGTCTAAAAAATAAATCATAATCAGAAAGTAGATATTTTTCAAGTGGTTCTACAACGTGAAATGCCGATATTCCATAGCCACATCCGACTTGCTTTAGGTGGGCTATGTCTAATGAACTGATATTTTTCAATCTTTCCACTAACGGAGCCAACTTCAATAACAAGTCACCATATTGTTTTTTATTGTATGGGAATATCAGTTTACTAAAAACCATTATTGCCAATAATGAAACTGTATTGGAAGATAGTTTGGGTACTATGTTTCTCGCCTCATCTATTATAGATTGCTCTGTTGTTCTTTCTTGTACTTTCAAGCGTTCGATTAGTAAATCTATAAGATTTTCACCTAATTCTTCATTGCCGGATGCGATGTAATTTTTAAATGTCTCATTTAATGCCATCTGAATTGCAGGTTCTTTGAAATGATGTAATAAATCTTCCTTTAATGAAGTTATTCGGTCTATCGTCTTTTCTGATATGTCAGATAATCTTTTCTCGGCCTCGACCCTTGCATCCTGAGTATAAACAGCCAACTCTGCTTTTACTACATATTTGCAGATTTCCATAGCAGTTTCAACTGTAATGCCATTAAAGTTAATGTCACCTTTTGCTTGTACTATGGTGGATTGATTAACACTCTCTATTTTCTGATCATTTCCGAAATTCATTGTTATTGCCGTTTACCTGATTTATAGTGCTATTATGAACATTTTTAATTGTCTGCTTATTACTTTTTCCACCTTTTTTAATCAGGTAGAAAATACCACTAATAATACCTCCGGCAATAGCAACAAGAAGAGGAGTTATCCATACTGAGTTATCTTTCAAAAAATCCATAAAATATATTTTTAGTTTATATTATAAATATACAAACAGCGTGCCCAAAATCTAACGACGCAAAAATATGTCATAATGTCATATTTTTTATTTTATACAACATCGTAGATTGGAACAGCGGTTTCTTTGCTACTTTCTTTGTCCGCCTTCTGCTCACCGAAAGAAAGTAGGGCGGCTCTCGCCGCCTCTGCCTAAAGTCGGGTGTAAAGTCCCGTTACATCTGTGAAAATCTGCTGGAGCATATCAAAGTACACTCCCTCGTATTTGGCTATCTCCTTGACCTTGATGTCCGCATACTTCGTCAGTGTCTGACGATAGAAATACATGGTGTATGTATCCGTGTCTTCATCCAATATGATTTTCAGTCTGTTGGCTGACGTCTTGTTTCTTGCAAGGCTCATTTGTAGTCCGTTGCCCAAATTGATATAGTTACGGCTTCCCGTCATGACGGTAAATCCATGACCGCCCAACTGCTGTAAGATTGTATTCGCTATCATCTGTATATGAATTTAAGTTATTGTCAATGGGTGGCTTTTGCCACCCGATTTTTTATACGTTCATGCTTTGCCTTATATGTTCCAATGTGCGCTCGGCAATGGGGCGTGTTTCCTCCGTCCAAAGGTCATAGTCATGTACGGATATTCCCACACTCTGCAAGTCACGGATATAGCCGGACACATAATCTCCCGTAGGGAGGTAAACGAACTGCATCCATGTGTCCCTGCTGTCTGTCAATATAAAATAGTATTTCATGCTCTTTCTGGGTTATCTGTTTTGGGTGCGGGCGGTATTGTGTACCGCCACACCTTTAGTATTCTTTCATTTCGGCAATGGGGGTATATTTTCTGAGCCATTCCACCACATGCACCATGTTGTATTCGGAAGTGATGACTGCCGTATGTTCGTTTATCGGGGTCATTCTTGTGCTTTCGTAGCTTTCTATCCACTCCTTTAGTGTTGCCACATCACAAGTATCGGTACACATCATATCCAAAATTCTAATAGGGTCGCTGAATGTCACAATCAATGTATCATAGTATGCTGTCATAATCTGTCCTCCTTTCCTTTTATCCATTCGTCACGCAGGTGTCTGCACTCCTCCAATGTCGGTCTCACGCAAGAGAAAAGTTCTCCGTCCGTGTGTCGGTAGTCATATTGGAAAAGGGTTGTTCTTTTCCGTCTGATAGTCGTTTGGTACTTTTCGTACTTCTCAGTACCTGCCGTCTGGCAGGTACTCACTCCGTTGATGGTCATTCTTGTTGTCATGGTAGTCATTTATTAAAATTCAACAATCAGTAGTCGGTTCTCCATTACCTTTTCGGGGTCGGTTATCATCCTTTGGGCTACCCAAAGGTGATGCGCTCCGAAGCCGTAGGCGAACAGCCTTCCGAAGTTCTCGTTTTCTGAAAGTTTCGCCATTGAATTGCGGATTTCCTTTTCGCTGAAACTCAAGGACAAGGTGTTTATCAGACTGACAAAGATGTCGGTAACTTTCTCGTCCCATAATATCAGTATGTTTTCTATCTTTATTTCCATATCATGTATATTTTGAAGTCTATAAATCAAGCACTCATCCGCTTGCGGATAAGTTCGGCATTGCTCTCTACAAGGCTGATGATGCGGTCGTGGTATTCGGTATTGGAATTGCATACACCTCTGCTCTGTACCACCTTGAATGTTGTCAGTGAAACCTCCACCGTTTCAATGCGTTTGCCGTCAATGGTTGCGGATAGGATAAGGGAGTCTGTCCTCTTGTGATAGCTTCCCACACAATGGTGCATCAGTTTTCCTTCAAGTTGCATTTCCGCTACACTCTCAATGACCTTTACAAGAATAAGGTTGTCGGTAAACACAAGTCCGAAAAACTTGCCTTTGGACTTCAGATAATTCTTTTCGTCCTTGACCAACTGCTCCCTGCGTTGCTCCGCTCTTTCCCTTTCAATCTGTTCTTCACGTTTTCTGACAAGTCGGTCATGTGCCTTTTTCAAGTCTGTCGGACAAACATATTTTGGGCAGTGGGTGTCTTTCCCGAAATGTCGGAGCAGTCTTACAAGGTCACACCACATGGAGGCATCTGCAATATGATAGCCGTTTCGGATACAGATTTTTATGGAGTTCCAATATTCATGCAAATTGACATTTGAAATGACGGCATATCTGAACATTTCTGTCTGTCCCGCTTTAAGCAATGTTTCCTTTTTGCTGTCCGTCAGAATGGCGGTAAAAAATTCGTATGGGGTCAGTTCGTGGAATGCTCCCTTGAAGCCGTTTCGCCTTAATTCGGGAATGATGCGCATTGCCGGATAAGTCTTGTATGCGTCTATGTTGTATGCTTTCAGCATCTTGTTGCTGCGCAAATCCATATCGCTCCATTCAGTCCAAAGGTCATAGTACATCGTGTGCATGGCTCTCAGTCGGGCAATAACTTCGGTCTTTCCGTTTGGGGCAATCCACCATTGCACCACCTCCCGAATGGAATACTCTGCCTTCTGTCCCACCTTGTATGTTGCTCCTACCATAAAGTAGCGCAACACTTGATAGCCTTTTCGGGTCGTAATGATTTCATAATATGCGCTGTCCCTGAAAACTCTCTTTCGGGTATCAAGCATTTCAAGTCCCTTTCCGCAATGGGGACAGCTACAGCCACATATAGTTTCCGCAAGAGTGTGTCCGCCTTTCCAACGATGTCCACATTCCGAACAAGTGATAGTTCCGCCTTTTGTGCGGTAGGCATGATGCTTGAAGCAATGTTCAAAAGCGTATGCTTTCTGCTTGTCTGTCAGTTCGGGCAGTCCGCTTGACAAACGGACTACCTCTTTCTGTATGCGTGTTCTCGGTTTCATATCAAAAATCAAATAATGAGGGTTGGACTTGTGTTTCTTTTTTCGCTGTCGGCTTGTTGCGGTTCTGTAGCTTTTGGAGTTCCATATGCTGATATTGGGCAACCGCCTTTCTCCTTGCTTCCTGCTTTTCCTCTTCTGTCAGTTCCACCACATGGTTTACAACTACTTGACATTGTATAGGCTTGCCTACTTCAATCTCGTTTTCATCGTAATAGTGAATGGCTTGTCCGTATATCTCTCCGTCTGAAAAGCCGTTGCAACCGCTTTTCTGCACATAGTTCAGAATGTATGTGACACAATCGTCTATGTTCTTGGCTGGGTTGCGGTAGCTTTTGGCGAATAGTTCATCTTCCGCTGCTCTCTGCTCCAAAAACATCTGTATGGTTCGTTTGAAATGGTCTGTTCCTTTCATAATCTCAAATTTTAGTCGGGTTGTCGTTCAAATAAAGTATCTCGCAATCTTCCACTTCTGTGGGAAGTCCGAAAAGGGGGTAATGGGTGAAATAAGGCTGTGCGTTCCCTTCTTCATCTGTGAGGGGTGAAACATCTTGTACTTGCCATTGCTTCATCCATCTGTCTATTGTCTGAACTTCATCGTCTGTGAGTGCGGTTGCATCGCCATTGATGATGTAGGCTAAACTCCATGTGGGTATCTTTTCCGTTGTCCTGTTCATATCCGTTCCTTTATGTGGTCAGACAATCTCTTGTAAAATCTCCGTGTGGTATTGTGGAGGACATTCCACCAAAAGAAAACCGATAAAGTCCTTTCTCGCTTCCTTGTTGAGTTCGTGGTATAGCCTTCTTAGGGTTGAATGGTTGCCGTTGATGTAGGTTTCCACCATATACTCAAAGATGTTGTCCACCTCGTAAAATCTGCATTGCTGCGCTGCTGTCTTGCTGTATCGTCTTGCCATATCTTTATTTGTTAAATAGTTAATAACCAAATGAAAAAGCCGATTGCCGCCATTACTGAAAATAGGGAGATTAGTATGCCGAACATGATGCTCAACATGCCGAATAGGATTTCTCCTATGATACCTACTACCAAACTGCCAGCACAAAAGGCTATGTTTGATGTTGTCGTTACTACTGCGGATAATGCTTTCCACAATACCTTTCCGATGTCACTCAATATCATTCTCATATTTTCCGATTTTAGATTGTTGATTACCTTGTTCGGATTTGGAGTGGGCGGTTTCTTTTTCTTTTCGCCTCTCTGTATGTCCGATGTTTTCTTGTGACGTCTTCCGACCGCATTGGTCGTTTTCGTTTCGGGGGCTTCTCAAAGGTTAGGGAGTAGGATTAGCAAATTTTTTAGACAAAATACTACCCCTGAAAGGGCGTGGAGATTTTTCGACAAAAAATTTGAGTTCCTAATCCCGTCTTTACCTTTGCCCCATGCAACGAAAATGACACCTGATGCCGTCCTGGATGGCGGCATGGAAACAGAGGCATACGCATAGAGAGGCGGAAAGGAAAAGGGACAGATGTATTGGCGTGCAGCTCCATGTGGATGGATTAAGGGCGGTGTTACAAATAAGGGGAAAGTTGGCTTTCCGACCGCCGTGTGGAAGTCCTGTAACCGTCATTGTCATGCGTGCATGGCTTGCGGTTACTGGTGTTCCTCCGGTGGTACATTGTAGTAAAACGGGATTGTCTGCCGTTGCTTTGTCTGCAATGGAAGGCAAACTGGTTTTACGACACGGGACATTGTAGCCGAAAATGGTCACAAGAACAGATCCACGCTTGGCGTGTCCTGTAGAAGTGGCATTTTCGGCTACTTGTATATGGATGAAATAATGACTGTAAGAACGGTTTTACCGTTTTAGTACAAGCATATAAAAGAAGTGCCCACGGCGATGGCAGTGTCATTTATGACATTGTGGTCGCTGTGGGCTTTTCTTTTGCTTGTACTGTTTCTGAAATCGGCTTTTGCGCATCAGGCAGAAGTGGCTTTCAGAAGGGATTATAGAACGATGTAAAAAACATAAAAAAGAGACTACAATTTGGAATTATAAACAGGAAAATGTACCTTTGTAATGTAATGATAAAGCTTAGACAAGCGAAAGTCTATGAGTGACACAAAAAGACAGTTTTCAGTTACTAAATCGTTACACTTGAAAAATTGAACTGAATTAAAATGTTGATTCATAAGGATTTTGGAGAGAAAGGTTCATAATCCTGTCTCTCCGCTGAACTAACTGGATAATGAATAGGTAAGTCTCATAAATTCAACGATTTGTGGGACTTTTTTTATTCCATTATCTCTGCCCTATCGGATATTATTTAGCCCTTTATAGAATAAGAATTTATACTTTAGTTTTGACTGAACTTCAGTATATATGTGCAATTTTAGAACAAATAATCTAAAAATGATTTTCTTTTGTAACTTAGCATAATATTTAAAACAAATATGGTAAAAGCTACAAAAGATAATAGGCCTTTTTCAAGTGGTGTGTTTGATTTAGAGGAGTTCAATATTTATACAAAGGTAATTGATTTGCCTCTTGACGGGATTCCGACATATCTAGAAGAAGGGATAAATGGAGTTTGTACCGGAGGCTCTGCTCTTTTTAATGTGTTTTCTAATAAACGCAGGGTTGTGAAGAATGATTTGATAACTATTTTTCCTTATCAGTTGGCAAGTATAACCGAAATCAGTACAGACTTTGCCGTTATTTTCTTTAAAGTACCAAAGAAATTGTTTATGGATACCATTAATGGGCTGGGTAGGCTTACACTTGACTATTTTTTCTATATGAGGAAATATTATAGCTCTCCGCTCAGTGAAGAAGAGTATAAGCGCTTTGTTCATTTCTGTCATATATTGTCATGCCGTGTAGATTTATCTTGTGCCTTTCTTAGGAGGGAATCGGTGATGTATTTATTGAGGGTTTATTATTGGGACTTGTATGTGGGCTATAAGAGTAACCCCAAGGCTATGGCTTCCGTGAAGTTTGTACGTAAAGAGAAGCAGGTTTTTGAATTCTTTTATTTGGTTATAGAGTATCATACTATAAGTCGTGATGTGGCATTTTATGCAGATAAGATGTGTATCTCACCTAAATATCTGACAATGTTAATAACAGATAATACTGGTCGTTCGGCTAAAGAGTGGATTGTGGAATATACCATACTTGAGATAAAAGTCTTATTGAAAGACTCCAATCTTGAAATAAAGGAAGTGGTTTCACGAACTAATTTTCAATCGAATTCTACGATGACACGTTTTTTTCGTAAGCATACAGGCACTACTCCGTCAGAATACCGTGAGAGAATGTTTGTCTGATATTTGGATAATTTGTACTTATACCAAAAGGCAAGAAAGATATGAAAGAATATCTTAAAATAATAGATGAAATAATCGCTCTTGTGGGGTTACATTTAATTCCCAAATTTGTTAATCTATATCAAGGCCAGGTTGACATAAGATGTGAGGAAAATGATACTGGAGTCTTAATTAATATTATTGTGTCTTTACCAGATAAAAATGAACTGCAGGCTTTGCAAAATCAAGTTGGTATGGACTCACTACAAGCCAAACAGATCTTAGAAGGAATATTAAAATTGGAGAAAATGGATTCATGCAAACCATTGGAAAACAGACAACTGGAATTGAAACGAATTTGGCTTAACAAGCTTGTTTCAGTGTTGGAAGAGCATATGGAAAATACAGAGTTTAATGTTGCTATGCTCTGTCAACTGTTGGGAATGAATCGAAAACTGTTGTATCGAAAGATTAAACAGTTGACGGGGGTTACTCCAGTAAGCCTTATTCGGCGTGTTAGGATGATAAGAGCCGCTACACTTTTATTACAAGGCAGATTCACTGTATCGGAAGTAATGTATATGGTAGGCTATTCCAATCCTTCTTATTTTTCCAGGTGTTTCATGGCAGAATATAATATTTCTCCAAGTCGATATGCAATAATTCAAAAAAAACAGGTGGAGCGTCCGAATAAGGGGGCACTCCACACATGATTCATTGTCTTTTGTTCTGTTATTTTTTATACCAATCCTTACAGTCATTTCCCATTGATTTTGCCCATGTAGCAAAACCGGGATATTGGCTGTCAATTCTGTTCCTTTCTGTTACCGGGGTAAACCCTAGCATCGGTATATCGATAGCAAATGGATATGCTCCTTTACGGTCGATATAGTAAGCATCATCATTGCTGCCAATCAATGACTGATTGGCATAAGCTGTAGCTTTGTGTTTGGGCAGATGAACTTCTGTGCGATTCCGCTTTCCTTGTGAATATTTTACGATGATGTATGGATTATAGGACAATAGCTGATTCTTTAGGAAAGAACCGTTGAATTCTCTGGTGACTACATATTTATTACCTATATTCTGTTTGGCATTGGACATTACGATAATGGACGAAGTCTCTTTTTCCAATATTGCACCTTCCGGCAAAGTGATTTTATCGCCAATTTGTGCTGCATCTATCTGATAGGCAAATGCGTTAACATATGTAGCGCCATCATGTACCGGAGTGAATTCGTCAACGATCTTCGTTACTATATTCTTTTTGTCGAAATAGACTTTGCGTTCGTATTCTACAATTACGTCATTCATGTCATAATCGCCACCGGAAGGCCAAATATCTTCGAATGCCAGTGTGCCGGTAACATTTTCATCTTCATCGGGTTTTGGTTCTTCTTTATCACCTTCATCGGGAATAGACGGCCTTTCAGGATCGTCAATAGAACTTCCCGGAGTAGCATCTACATAAAATAAAAGGTCACAGTAGCTTTGATTTACACCATCTTCTGCTCCAAGAATCGTCTTGCCGCTTTTGGGGTCTTTAACAGAGACAAAGGCTGGCATGTTGTTTTTGGGATTGGAAGTGCGAAGATTTGAATCGTATGGATTATATAAATCAGGCAATTTAAGATAATCTTCTAAATTATTTCCATAACCGTTCTTAAAACCGTCGGCATAAAGAAACCAGCCTACTGTATATCCTGCTGGGAATGTATCATGGGCTTGGCCGTCTTCATCGAAGTAAAGCAGACGAACTTTATTTCCGGATTCTAAAATCAATATTTGGCCGCCATACCAGTCAAAAGACACATTGGGGAATATAATGTATTTCCTCACTTGGTCTACATCGACGGACGTTCCGGTTTTATAAAAATAATATCCGAAAGTATTATTATAACTTGCACTTCGATTGAGAAAAATGAGATTTAATGCGGTGTTGTCCTCCTTTATCGAAATATTAATAGTTTTTCCATTACCAAGTAATTTTGAATTGTCTTGTCCGCCTTTATTGAAGAATGTTTTCATCCGGTCTGCCAAATCCAAAACACTTTCATCACCAATATTTTTTTCCTTTGTCATATATTGGCTGTCCAGCTGACCTCCTTCTCCCCAATAGCACAGTGAGTATAGATTTTGGGATTTGTTTACTAAATAAGGTACATCAGACGAAGCGCGAGTGACAGACTTTGTTTTAGGATTTGATTTTGCCGACATGTCAAAAATGACAGCATTGTCTTTAATTTCAAGTTCTATGCATCCCGGCAATCCCCATGTCGCAGTATATAAATAAACTTTATTAAGATAGGTAGGAAGCTGCATTTTTCCCTCATACTTACCGCTGTTGTCGGTATAGGTTTTGAACAAGGCTTCTATACCCTCTTTCTTTATCGGCGTACCTTCCACTGTTTCCATCGGATTTTCACCGTAAATTTCTATCAAAGGAGTAAACCCGTAAATGTCATAGTTGACAGAAAGCCGGACATCACTGCGCATCTCAAAGCCGAAATATTTATCCGGGTCAGGAAGAGGTTCTTTTTTACGATTCGGGTCGTATACGTCTTTCTCCATACAACCTGTCATAAGGCCTGAAAGTGCAAGCACTAAAATGAAAGTCCCAATACTAATTAAGCGGTTTTGTTTCATAAGATATAAAAATGTTATGTTAATTTTATTTGTATGTATTTTTGATTAGTTACTAGCTCTTTAAATGCCCGATACATTTTATTATGCAAATTTAGTCTGTATTGCTCAAACTCATTGATACAAAATTGACAAAAGAATGATAGAAAAAGGACAGTTGATTTTTTTTGTATATCCATGTGATAGTTTGTCGGGAGTGTCTTTTTGTTCTTCCTTTATTGGATTTTACCCTCTTTTCAGTATATTTGCGCTCGGCGTTTTAAGAATATTATCTTTGAGCCGATTCCAATACTAAACTAGCTAGAATTAATGGAGAAAATAAATGCAGTAATTACGGGAGTGGGAGGGTATGTTCCTGACTATATTCTGACCAATGAAGAAATATCCAAAATGGTAGATACGACAGATGAGTGGATAATGGGGCGTATCGGTATAAAGGAAAGACGTATCTTGCACGAAGAAGGATTGGGGACTTCGTATATGGCCCGTAAAGCTGTAAAACAATTAATGCAACGTACAAAATCTAATCCTGATGATATTGATTTGGTGATTGTGGCCACTACAACGGCCGATTATCATTTTCCTTCAACAGCATCCATATTATGTGAGAGAGTAAAGCTTAAGAATGCTTTTGCTTTTGATATGCAGGCTGTTTGTAGTGGCTTTTTGTATGCATTGGAAACTGGAGCCAATTTTATCCGTTCGGGAAAATACAAGAAGGTCATTGTAGTAGGGGCTGATAAAATGTCGTCGGTGATTGATTATACCGATCGTGCCACTTGTCCGATTTTTGGTGACGGTGCTGCCGCTTTCATGCTGGAACCCACCCGGGAAGGTATGGGAGTAATGGATGCCGTATTGAGAACAGACGGGAAAGGTCTGCCCTTTTTACATATCAAAGCGGGAGGCTCCGTATGTGCTCCATCTTACTATACACTGGACAATCGGATGCATTATATTTATCAAGAAGGACGTACAGTCTTTAAATATGCTGTGGCCAATATGGCGGATGCTTGTGAGGCGGTCATGGAGAGGAATCACTTGGCGAAGGAGGACATTGACTGGGTGATTCCCCATCAGGCAAACATGCGTATAATTACTGCTGTTTCGCAACGCTTGGGAGTATCTCCTGAAAAGGTAATGGTCAATATAGAACGGTATGGAAATACAAGTGCCGGCACGCTTCCATTGTGTGTATGGGATTTCGAGGATAAGCTGAAAAAGGGGGATAAACTGATTTTTACAGCATTCGGAGCAGGATTTGCTTGGGGGGCTATTTACGTGAAGTGGGGATACGACGGAAAAGGTTGAGGCTCTCTGATAAGATTTAGGTTGTTTGTTTTTTTTCTGATACAACTTTTAGTATCTTTGCGAAACAGCAGTTTTTTATTGTGACAGAAAATTGCATGTGTTTTGTTAACCATATAGAAAACTAAAAACAATCAGCGTATTATGAACCAGGAATTATCCATGAGCCCCAATCTATTGGTGGCTGCCCTTCAAAAACCGGCTTCCGAATTTACGAAAGCAGACATTGTTTCCTATATAAAGGAGAACGACATTCGTATGGTGAACTTCATGTATCCTGCGGCAGACGGGAGACTGAAGACACTGAACTTTGTCATCAATAATGAAGCATACCTTGATGCCATACTTACATGTGGTGAACGCGTAGATGGTTCCAGCTTGTTTCCGTTTATAGAGGCCGGTAGCAGTGATTTGTATGTAGTGCCGCGTTTCCGGACCGCTTTTATAGACCCTTTTTCTGAATTGCCCACACTGTCAATGCTCTGTTCTTATTTCAATAAGGATGGTGAACCGCTGGAAAGTTCTCCGGAATATACCCTGCGTAAGGCATGTCAGGCATTCACTACGGTTACGGGGATGGAATTTCAGGCTATGGGAGAATTGGAATATTATGTCATTTCTGAAAATGACGGATTGTTCCCGGCTACCGACCAGCGTGGTTATCACGAATCGGCCCCTTATGCCAAGTTCAATGATTTCCGTACGGAATGTATGTCATATATTGCGCAGGCAGGCGGACAGATAAAGTATGGGCATTCTGAAGTCGGTAATTTTACGCTGGACGATAAGATTTATGAGCAGAATGAAATAGAGTTCCTGCCGGTGCGTGCCGAGGAGGCTGCTGACCAACTGGTGATAGCAAAATGGGTTATTCGTAATCTGGCTAGCCAGTATGGATATAACATTACTTTTGCACCGAAAATCACGGCAGGAAAAGCCGGTTCCGGATTGCATATACATATGCGTATCATGAAGGACGGGCAGAACCAGATGCTGAAAGATGGGGCACTTTCTGAAACAGCCCGTAAGGCCATTGCGGGCATGATGAAGCTGGCTTCTTCCATTACGGCTTTCGGTAATACAAATCCTACTTCCTATTTTCGTCTGGTTCCTCATCAGGAAGCACCGACCAACATTTGCTGGGGCGACCGCAACCGTTCGGTATTGGTACGCGTTCCGTTGGGCTGGTCGGCAAAAACGGATATGTGCATGTTGGCAAATCCGTTGGAGACCCCAAGTCATTATGATACTACACAGAAACAGACGGTGGAAATGCGTTCGCCTGACGGTTCGGCCGATTTGTATCAATTGATTGCCGGACTTGCTGTAGCTTGCCGTTATGGATTTGAGATAGACGATGCTTTAGGAATTGCAGAAAAAACATATGTCAATGTAAATATCCACAAGAAAGAAAATGAAGATAAGTTGAAACAACTGGAACAGCTTCCTGACAGTTGTGCCGCTTCTGCCGATTGTTTGGAAAGACAGCGTGCTGTCTTTGAGCAATATCATGTGTTCAGTCCTGCAATGGTTGATGGGGTTATTTCCAAACTGCGTTCTTACGAGGATAGAACCTTGCGTGCAGAGATACAAGACAGTCCGGAGGAGATGCTGAAACTGGTCGAGAAGTATTTCCACTGCGGATAGGAGAAGAAATGAGGGCATAACTCGCCGCAGGTTACACAGATTGCTATAGAATTTCTGATAATCAAGAACTTTTATTTGTGTTAATCTGCGGTGATTGTGTATTTTGACACCTCTCCATTATTCCTTTGGCTTTGAATACTGGTTCTGCTTTTTGTATTTCCGATTCGAAGCCGAACCAATAACCATTTTGGGTATTGTCGTCAATGGGTAGAAAACATAAGCGGAGGCTTTCTTTGTAGTTTCCATAGATGACTTCCCAATATTCCGGTGGCATCTGGCGCTTGGTCTTGACTTTCTCTGCTGGTTTTTTCTTTAATGACATGCCTGCCTCTATCCAGGCAATGGTGACCATGATTTTATAGGCCGGATAATGCATACTGCAGAATTCATAGAGTACGAGGCCTCGCTTTTCCAGGCTCATGGGCTGGTCTATAAGATTTTTATCGATTAAAAATTCCAGAAAGCGACGTAGGAAGTCGTTGTCGTCCAGAATCAGCTTGCGGGTGATGGCTTGCCAAGCAGTTGTGTTATAGAATCCATCCAGAAGACGTGACAGTTGCCGGGCTGTTTGAAGCTCGTTGACACTGATTTCATTTGTTTGAAGCACTTCATAAGGGGGGAGAGGAGAATATCGGATGCCTAGTTCTTCCGCTCTTCTTCTCATTTCTGTGCCGGGAAGTAACTTCAGGGATTCAAGCTGTATCTCGCCGGCATTGTATCCGGCAAGTGTACGCACATCTTCAAATATTTCGGATAGGTGGTATAGAGGCAAGCCGGCAATGAGGTCGGCGTGTGTTTCCATATTGGGTAGGGAACATAGGAAACGAAGACCTTGCAGTGAGTCCTCCAGGCTTCCCATCCGACGGCTTTTCTGGAGGACCGGTTCGCGCAGGCTTTGAATACCGGCCTCGAGATGGAGCAATCCTTTAGGTAGCTTTTTCAATTCATTTTTCAGCTCTTCGGATAATAGTGCAGGGTGTATTTCTAAGTGAAAGCATATGTCCGGGTTGAATTCCAGGAAAAGTTGCAGTAATTCTTTAGCACGGCGCGGATTATAATTAAAGGTCCGGTCGAGGACGCGTACGTTTTTTATTCCATGACTGTGGATAATTTGAAGGCGTTCACGGATACTTTCAATGGACAGTGTGCGCACCGGTTTTTCTTCACCGCTGACGCAGAATGCGCATGTGTTGAAACAGCCTCGGGTAGTCTCCAGTTGTACGAATGGTTTGCTCCAGTTGAAAAAACAGCTGTTTTCCGGTGGTACGAGCCGTGAAAAGTTAAGTACACGGGCTATGCCGTTGTCTATATATTGCTTTTGAGGATTCATATAGCAGAGTCCCGGAATACTGTTCCACTTTTCCGGCTGGTTCCAGCAAGACAGCCATTGGGGGAATGCTTCTTCTCCCTCTCCCCTGAATACACAGTCGATGAAAGGGTTTTTATGCAGAAAGTCTTCATTGTTTCCTAAGAATTCAGGTCCACCCAAGATGAAGTAGCTATTGGGAAGCAATGCTTTTAATCTCGCTGTGATGTGCAACAGTTGTTCGTGGTTGAACAACCATGTCGTTGCGGCAATGATGTCGGGTTGGTGCCGGTATATTTCGTCGACAATCATTCCTACGTTTTCATTGATGGTGGCAGATACGATTTCCCATTTTACGGAATTGTTCTTTGCTATTTGTGCGTGCAGTGCAGGGAGTGCCAACGAAGAGTGTGCATACGAGCTATTGAGGTCTATCCAGAGAATTTTCATATTTGATTGAATTTCATCTTTGCAAAGATAACTGATTTTGCTTTTCGTATAAACAAAAAGGGTTATATTTGCATGTCGGAAATCGAAAATAGTAGAGTTATTGGTATAGAATGTTTTTTGAAAGATGAAATATTCTTTTTGTATTCTTATTTCTATAAGGTGATAACGGGTTGTCTTATCACTGGCTTGATAAAGTAAGGAAGGAAGTACTATTAAGTGTGATTGATACAGAATGCAAAATATCGGAATAAGTTTCCAGCTATTTTGAACATTTTGAGAAAGTAAACTCTTTTGTACAAGGACTGGTTTAGGTAATTGATTCCTTCCTATGATGTAGGGATACTCTGTGAGGAGTATCCCTACAATTTTTTACATTGATTCCACGTTGCCTCCCTTTGGGGGATTGTTTGGACAATAACAAAAAAAGAGGAATATTCTTTCGAATTTCCTCTTCTTTGCGGGTGGCAGATGGGACTCGAACCCACGACATTCAGAACCACAATCTGACGCTCTAACCAACTGAACTACAGCCACCATGTTAGTGCATTTCTTAAATGCGGTGCAAAGATAGGGATAATCTTTAATATTGCAAAGAATGAGACGAAAATTTTTGAGATTTCTGCATTATTTTTTCTTCTCGTAGATACCTATATTGTGCTGCTGGAGCAGCTTTCGAGAGCTTTTGACAAAGATTTCCAGGTGTTTACGAGCTTCCGGCGTTAAATGTTCTGTAGGAAAACTGGCAGGATAAAGAATGTAATTTTTTTCTTTAGTAAGTTCCGGCCGGCCGGTCCAGACCAGATTATATCCACAATAGGAAACACGACAGTATGGAAAAGGCAGAGGATTGGAGTCTGGCAGGGGCGTCTGACTCTGACCGGTGTAAGAGGGACGGATGGGTTGGGGGAGAGGATGTTTCTCCAACTGCAAAGTGAAGATGAGGCCGCCGTCAGTGTTGGCCTTGCTCATATTGGAAATGAAGTTTCCCAAGGAGTAGACTATGATGTGCTGTTCGGTACCGTTGGTACGTAGTTCCATCGGTTGAATGACGTGAGGGTGTGAACCGATAATATGTGTTACGCCTTGTTGGAGCAACCAGTTGGCCAGTTCGCGTTGCTCACGGTTGGGAAGGGACTGATATTCCTCTCCCCAATGCATGCAGGCAATAATGGCATCCGGTTGGCGTGCCTTGGCACTTTGGATATCTTGCAGGATGGTATTCTTATCAATATAGTTTACGATATTGGGAGAGGTAGCCTTGATACCATTGGTGCCGTAAGTATAGTTGAGTAGGGCAATGCGAAAGCCGTTTCTGTTGATGAACAGGGGATAGCGTTGCCTGCGCTCCGACAGATTCTTGTAGGTGCCTGCGTAACGAATACCGGAGGAGTCAAGCAATTGTATGGTACGCTCCATTCCCTTTTTTCCACGGTCCAGACAGTGGTTGTTGGCTGTCAGTAAAATATCGAATCCGGCGTCCTTTATGGCCTGAAGATATTCATCGGGGGCGCTGAACATAGGATAGCCCCGATAGGGCCTGCCCCCCAATGTGACTTCCAGATTTCCTATGGCGAGGTCTGCCTGGGATATTTGCTCTTTTATGAGGGAGAAGCAGGAGGAGTAGTCATATTTTCCTTCAGATACATGTGCAGCGTCTATTTGTGCCTGGTGCTGCATCAGGTCGCCGACAAATAATAGCGTAATCCTTTCCTGCGAGGAAAGGGTTACGCTATACAGTAGGACAACAATGAAGACGGCGAGCGTTTTCATCGCCTTGTTATTGGTAGATTGCTTTCTTGCCGGCGAGCAATGTATTCTTCATAAGGGAAACGATGGTCATGGGACCTACGCCTCCCGGTACGGGGGTAATGAATGAACATTTGGGAGCTACTTCGTCGAATTTCACATCACCGGTCAACTTGAATCCGGATTTCTTGGAGGTATCGGGCACACGGGTAGTACCTACATCAATAACGACAGCGCCTTCCTTGACCATTTCCGCCTTAACAAAGTTCGGTTGTCCCAACGCAGCAATGATGATGTCCGCTTCCTGGCATTCCTTTACCAGGTCTTTGCTGCGGCTGTGGCATACGGTCACTGTGGCATCGCCGGGATAAGCTTTCTGCATCATCAGGGCAGCCATGGGTTTGCCTACAATGTTGCTGCGTCCCAATACCACGCATTTCTTGCCTGAAGTCTCTATCTGATAGCGCTTCAGCAGTTCGAGGATACCGTTGGGGGTAGCGGATACATAGCAGGGAAGACCAATGGACATCCGTCCCACATTGATGGGATGGAAACCGTCCACATCCTTACGGTAGTCGATGGTTTCAATCACTTTCTGCTCGGAGATATGCTTGGGCAAGGGAAGCTGTACGATGAAACCGTCCACATCCGCATCCTCGTTCAATTCGCGTACCTTGGCGAGCAGTTCCTCTTCAGTAACGTCTGCCTCGTAGCGGATAAGTGAGGACTTGAATCCGCAAACTTCGCATGCCTTTACTTTGGCGGCGACGTAGGTTTCGCTACCTCCATCGTGTCCTACAAGAATGGCGGCCAGATGCGGGCGTTTACCCCCACGAGCCACTATCTCGGCTACTTCTGCTGCAATCTCTTGCTTTACTTGCTCTGAAATTGCTTTTCCATCAATCAGTGTCATAGGCTGTTATCTTATCTTTTAAGTTTCGGCATCATCTTACCCATCTTGCTGCCAGTGACCATCTTCATCATCTTGCGGGTCTGGTCAAACTGTTTCAGCAGGCGGTTTACTTCCTGAATATTCGTACCGCTACCTTTGGCAATGCGCTGGCGGCGTGAACCGTTCAGAATGGCCGGATTGCTGCGTTCTTCCGGAGTCATGGAGTAGATGATGGCTTCAATGCTCTTGAAGGCATTGTCGTCAATGTCTATATCCTTGATGGCTTTACCTACGCCCGGTATCATGGAGGCAAGTTCCTTCAAGTTACCCATTTTCTTGATTTGTGCAATCTGGCTCAGGAAGTCGTTGAAGTCGAACTGGTTCTTGGCAATCTTCTTTTGCAGGCGTTTGGCTTCTTCCTCGTCATATTGTTCCTGCGCACGTTCCACCAAAGATACGATGTCACCCATACCGAGAATACGGTCGGCCATACGTGAGGGATGGAACTGGTCGATGGCATCCAGCTTTTCACCGGTACCTACAAACTTGATGGGCTTGTTTACCACCGAACGGATAGAAAGGGCGGCACCACCGCGGGTATCACCATCCAGTTTGGTCAATACTACACCATTGAAGTCGAGCCGTTCGTTGAATTCCTTAGCGGTATTCACTGCATCCTGACCGGTCATTGAATCCACTACGAACAGAATCTCGTCCGGATTGATGGCCTTCTTGATGGCGGCAATCTCGTTCATCATCTCCTCATCCACTGCCAGACGACCGGCTGTATCGACAATTACAAGGTCGTAACCTTTGGCTTTGGCTTCTTGGATGGCATTTTGGGCAATGGCTACCGGATTTTTGCTGTCCGCTTCCGAGTACATCGGTACGTCAATCTGTTCAGCCAGTACACGCAACTGCTCGATAGCGGCAGGACGGTACACGTCACAAGCCACCAATAACGGCTTTTTGTTCTTCTTGCTCTTCAGCATGCGGGCCAGCTTTCCGGAGAAAGTTGTTTTACCAGAGCCTTGCAAACCGGACATTAGGATAATGGCAGGCTTGGAGTCGAGGTTTATTTCAGAAGTCTCGCCGCCCATGAGCTGGGTCAGTTCATCGTGTACGATTTTTACCATCAGCTGGCTGGGCTTAACGGCTGTCAGCACGTTTTGTCCCAAGGCTTTTTCCTTAACGGTATCGGTGAAGTTTTTGGCTACCTTATAGTTCACGTCGGCATCCAAAAGTGCCTTACGTACGTCTTTCAGGGTTTCCGCAACATTGATTTCGGTGATTTTGCCCTCACCTTTCAAAATTTTAAACGACCTTTCAAGTCTCTCGCTTAAATTATCGAACATAGTATCTAATTACAATTACTAAATTACAAATTACTCTTATTGAGGCGCAAAAGTACAAAAAATCCCTTTAACTGCCTTCTTTTGAAGCAGAATATTATTGAAGACTTGCAGCGGGATGGGCGAAAAGAATGGAAGTGCCGGTCAAGGCACTGATAATCATCTATATTATTCTGTTTTTTTTAGTTCTTTTTGCTTACTTTCTATTGATAATGTCTCTGGCGCAGGGTCCTTCGTGGTTGGGATATCCCGGTGCGTGGCTGCGCCATCTCTTGTCGGCTTCAACTTTCAGGCTTCGGTAGTCGTCCTGTGTGCGGCGGATGTAGTCGTCCAGCAGTGCCCGGTGCTCGGCCAGAATCTTTGAGTATTTGGGGTCATGGGCAAGGTTTCGTCTTTCTCCTTTATCCTTCAGCATATCATACAGTTCTTCCCCGTTGCCTTCCAGATAGTGTGTGTATTTGTATCTGGGACTGCGTATCATCCGTCCCGGGCTGACGGTCACTTCGTATTCACTGTGCCATTCGGAGGCTGCATAGGGGTGCTGCCTCTTTTGCTTCTCGCCTTGCAGAAAAGGGGCAAGGCTGATGCCGGGCTTGGAGGAAGGCACCGGAATGCCTGCCAGTTCACAGAGAGTGGGCAGCAGGTCGATAGTGGGTTGGGTCAGTAAATCTTCCACCGGTTTTTGACGGGGATGAATGCCGGGACCGGCTATGATGAAGGGCACATTTGTCATTTCTTCGTAAAAGCTGACCTGCTTGGTTACCATGCGGTGTGACCCCATTCCGTCTCCGTGGTCTGCCAGTACAATGACAATTGTATTTTTGCCGGCGGGAGTGGAGTAGAGGGCTTCCAGTACACTCTCTATCTGTCTGGCCACTATCCGCGTGTAATGCTGGAAGGCGGCGACGTAGTGCCGGTAATTGTCCTCGTTCCAGTGGGCGGCTTGCATCATCCTCCGGTGGCTGCAGCAGATGTACTGAATGGGCAACGGAAGTTTTTCCCAGTCTTCCACTTCAAAGTTTTCGGGTAGTAGCGGGAGTGGGGTACTGATGGGGCTATCTATGTGCTCCCCTTTATTTTCGCCTACATATCCGCAGATATTGTGCGGGTTTTGGAAATCGGCTATGCAGATGAAAGGTTCTTGCGGTGGATTGCTGAGATAGGCCACGGCATCCTCGCAGGTTCCTACATCCAGAAAGCTGTCATTGTTGACGGGAAATTCGGGGTCGGTGAAGGGCTTGGCAACCGGTTCCTTGTGGCGGAATCCCCTTAGGGAACCCATGTCATGGGTTTTGCCAAAGTGGACGGCCTCATAACCGTTGGCGGTGAAGAGGCTTCCCAGGGTCGGAATGCTGTCGGGCAGCGGAGGATTGATGTGTTCGGCCGAGTTGGAACGTACATTGGTTTGATGCGGCATCAGTCCGCTCCATAAGGCAGCGCGTGACGGTTGGCTGAGGGGGCATCCCACGTATGCGTTGGCAAATGTTACACCTTGGGAGGCAATTCGGTCTATAGGTGGAGTGCAGCTGGGGTCGGCACCGTATGCGCCTACTACCCGCTGGGTCAGATGGTCGCATTGGATAATAAGAAAATTGGGCGATTGCTGTGCCATTACCGGAAAGCTGCACAATGCCATTCCCATAAAAGAGTGAATCGTTTTCATCAGATTTGGATTTTATTTGTTCAAGGTTATTGTATGGTGGCAAATGTATGAAAAAACGGATATAAAAAAAGCTTCCACCTACGTTTATGAACGTAAATGGAAGCTTTTGTACAATATCTGTATGCAGTTGTTGTTAACTGTTCATGCTCATCAGGAATTCGTCGTTGTCTTTGGTCTTCTCCAGACGGTCTTTTACGAAGTCCATGGCTTCTATCGGATTCATGTCGGCAAGGTACTTGCGGAGAATCCACATGCGGTCCAGTGTCTGCTTGTCTTGCAGCAGGTCGTCGCGGCGGGTGCTGGAGGCAACGATATTGACAGCCGGGAAGATACGCTTGTTGGACAAGTTGCGGTCGAGCTGCAACTCCATATTACCCGTACCCTTGAATTCTTCGAAGATAACCTCGTCCATCTTTGAGCCAGTGTCAATCAAGGCAGTGGCAAGGATGGTCAGTGAACCGCCGCCCTCGATGTTACGTGCTGCACCGAAGAAGCGTTTGGGCTTATGTAATGCGTTGGCATCCACACCACCGGAAAGCACTTTGCCGGAAGCCGGGGATACGGTGTTGTAGGCACGTGCCAGGCGGGTGATGGAGTCGAGGAAGATGACAACATCGTGTCCGCATTCCACCATGCGTTTTGCTTTTTCAAGGACGATGCCGGCAATCTTCACGTGGCGTTCTGCCGGTTCGTCGAAGGTAGAGGCGATTACTTCCGCATTGACGGTACGCGCCATGTCGGTAACTTCCTCCGGGCGTTCGTCGATGAGCAGCATAATCATGTAGACTTCCGGATGATTGGCGGCAATGGCGTTGGCTATGTCTTTCATCAAGATGGTCTTACCGGTTTTGGGCTGTGCCACAATCAAGGCACGCTGACCTTTGCCGATGGGGGCAAACAAGTCTACGACACGGGCCGACATAGAGTCGGAGTATCCGCCTTTGCAAAGCTTGAACTTCTCGTCCGGGAAGAGGGGGGTGAGGTGCTCGAACGGTACGCGGTCGCGTACGAAAGCCGGGTCACGTCCGTTTATTTTGGATACTTTTACCAGCGGGAAGTACTTTTCGCCTTCTTTCGGGGGACGGATTACGCCTTCTACCACATCACCGGTTTTCAGGCCGAACAATTTGATTTGTGATTGTGATACGTAAATATCGTCCGGTGAGGACAAATAGTTGTAATCGGAGGAACGGAGGAAGCCGTAGCCATCCTGCATGATTTCCAGTACACCGGTTCCGGTGAGGATGTCATCGAATTCGTACGTCTTCTCGCGTTCTATTACGGGTTTGCGTTCCGGAGCGGCGGGATAGTTCTCTCCGTTGTTATACGGTTGTGCAGGGCGCTGCTGCACGGGGCGCTGTTGGTTATAGCCACCGGTACGGTTATTATTGTTGTTATTATTATATGGGTTGTTGTTGTCACGGGGACGGAGGCGTGGGCGTTGTGGCTGTTGCGGTTGCAGTTCGGCAGGGGCAACGGCAGGAGTGGGAGTTGCGGGAGTTTCTGCTTTGGTCGCTTCGAATTTGCCGATAAGTTCGGATGGCAATTCTATTTTTTCCGTAGGGAGGTCTTCAATGGGGATGAAGTCATCTGCCGCTTCGGCCAGGATAGGGCTTTCGTCCGGTACGATATTCTTCACGGCTTTTTTAGCTTCCACTTTTTTAGCTTCCGCTTGGGGTTCCGTTTTCGGAGCTTTAGCCTCGAAGTTCAATTCCGGTTCGGCAACCTTCGGGGTTTCCGTTGCTTGGGGTGCGGCAGTCTCTTCCTTTACCTTGCGGGGGCGTCCCGGTTTGCGTTTGGGTACGGCGGCTTCTTTGGCTGGCGCCGGCGTTGCAGCTTCTATGGTCGGTTCTTGGGGTGCTTCCACAGTTTTGGGTTGTTCTTTCGCAGCCGGTGCTTCCTCTGTTTTGGCTTTGGTGAGGTCTCCGTTTTTATTGGCTGAGAACACTTTGTCGGCACCTTCCTTTTTTACGGTCTTTACAGTGACGCGCGAGCGTTTTTGCTTTTCCCCTTTACGCTCTTCCTTCAGCTTGTCGGCGGCAACTTTCTTGGTAGCGCCTGCGATAGCTTGTTCGTCAAGTATCTTGTAAACAAGTTCTTCTTTTTTGAGTGAGTCTGTTTTTTTTATACCCAGTTCTTGGGCAATAGTTTGTAGTTCCGACAAATTTTTGTCGTTCAGTTGAATGATGTTATACATACAGTATATATGTGAATGGTTTAAAATTTACTTTTATTGAAAGGCATAAGTGCACAGTTGCAGTTGTTGTAGGAAGCAACTTGGGCAAGTTTACCTTGTGATATATGATTTATATGGGATATTTATTATTGAACCGGAAATCTGATAAACAATTCTCGCCACAGCAAGAAGTCGCAGAATGTTTCAACGGTGCAAAGGTAATAAATATTTTTGGTTTCATAAACAAATCATCTTTTTTTTAAATTTAAAACTTTATCTTTGCTGTATTAACAACAACATGAAGGATTGGTTTATGAATATAGATGAAGTACAGTTGATAACTTTTTCACCTACTTGTACCTCTAAACAAGTGGGAGAGGCAATTGTTCACGGAACGGGAATTTCGTCTGTCTCCAAAGTGGACCTCACCTTGGAGGCGGCGGGTAAAAGGGAGGTGCCTTCCCATGCTTTGGCGGTCATCACGGTGCCCGTATATGGCGGTCATGTGGCTCCTTTGGCATTGGAGAGAATGAAGAAGCTTCATGCTGACGGTGCACCTGCCGTGGTTGTGGTGGTTTACGGCAACCGGGCCTATGAGAAGGCTTTGGTGGAATTGGATGCTTTTGTCACGAAGTTGGGCTTCAAGGTAATTGCAGGCGCCACGTTTGTAGGCGAGCATTCTTATAGCAGTGAGAAATATCCGGTGGCGGCCGGACGTCCGGATGCGGACGACTTGGAGTATGCAAAGCTTTTTGGTGAAAAGATACGTGCTAAAATAGCAGCGGCCGAAGATATGGAGAAACTGTATGGGGTGGATGTGACCCGTATCCAGCGTCCGCGCCAGCCTTTCTTCCCGTTGCTCCGCTTTTTGCGCAGAGTCGTCAAGTTGCGTAAGAGTGGGGTGCCTATGCCCCGCACTCCGCAAGTAGATGCGGAACGTTGTACGCATTGCGGATATTGCGTGAAGCATTGTCCTGCAGGAGCCATTATAAAAGGAGACGAGTGCAATACGGTTGCAGAGAAATGCATCAAATGTTGTGCTTGTGTGAAAGGCTGTCCGCAGAAGGCGCGCACGTATGACACGCCGTTTGCCGTATTGCTTTCCGATTGCTTCAAGAAACAGAAGGAGGACAGAATCATTCTGTGATGGCTACTGGTCGATGGTTGATACGACCAACACTTTCCGGGTTTTTTCGTCTATTCTGAAACGGTTGTCCACCCGTTCTCCCACCAGCCAGATGATGTCATCTCCGCAGCAAAGCACCCATTGCCGTTCTTTGCGCAGAAGGGAGAACTTGCGGTCGGTCAGGTAGTCGCTTACCTTCTTCCGGCCTTTCATGCCGAAGGGCACGAAGCTGTCTCCCTGCCTGCAAAGGCGCAGTGATAGGGGATGCTGGAGTTTGTCGGCATCAAAGCAGGCGGTAGCTTTGTCGCGTGGAATCATGAAATCCGGTGCATAGGGATGCTCTTTCATTTCCAATAACGGCTTTACGGCTTCCTGTACGGGTTCTATCAACAACGAGCCGCGGTCTTTGATGACACGCCAGCCGGGGGTGGCAAAGACTTTGCCGGGCTGTCCGTCCAATGTCCGGCAGATGTCCCTTACTTGTGCGGCGTTGAACCCGAGCGGATGCAGGATCTCAAATAAGACCGTTTCCGATGCCGCTTCTTGCTTCAGGGCGTTGATACTTATGCCTTCCGATGTCTTGACCCGCAGTTTGGCTTCTTCTATACCTATATTATATATAGAGGCCGCATCGTCCAGATGCTCTGCCGTTTTGAGGATGCTTTCCTTGACGGAGGGGTTTATCTCCTGCATCATGGGAAGCAGGTTCAAGCGTATTTTGTTGCGGGTATATTCGTCCTGCAGATTGGTGCTGTCCGTCACGTAGGATTGCCCGATACTTTCCAGATAACCGGTGATTTCCTTTCTGTCCAGGCAGAGCAAGGGGCGGACTATATGTCCGTTTCGGGGGCGTATGCCCCGCAACCCGTTGATGCCGGTACCGCGAATTAGATTGAGCAGCAATGTCTCCACACTGTCATCCTGATGGTGGGCGACGGCAATGACGGCTGCACTGCATGCTTCCCTTGTTTTTTCGAACCACGCGTAGCGCAATTCCCTTGCAGCCATTTCGATGGAGATATGCCGTTCCTTTGCTTCCTGCTCCGTGTTGAAGTGGACGGTGTGCAGCGTCACCCGGTGCTCCAGGCAGAGTTGGCGTACAAAGTGCTCGTCGCGGTCGGATTCCGCTCCGCGCAGATGGAAGTTGCAATGGGCGGCTTCGCATGTGTATCCCAGGCTGAGGAGCAGGCGCAGCAACGCCACGGAGTCCGCCCCGCCGCTCAGTGCCACAAGTATCTTGTCGTCCGGCGAGAAGAGCTTGTGGCGCTCGATGTATTGTACTACCTTCTGCATATTCAACTTATAGAGTGGTGCAAAGATAGTGCAAACGATTTTTATTGCCATATCTGCAAGTATCTATTTTCAGAATCTTTATCGGCTAAGGTCGTATTTGCTAAAAGCTAATCTTACTACAGTTGTGTTTTATGCATACCACAGCTTTGTTCTTTTCTTACCACAGCTGTGGTAAGAAAAGAACAAAGCTGTGGTAAAATTACGATTTAGTATCTCTGGATATAATGTTCTGCCTTCTGGGAATTATTGTTTAGTGTCTCTTATTTAAAAACATTCTAAATTATTTGTACCTTGTAGCCATAAGTGTTATCTTTGCCCCCAAAATAGAAAAGAAAGGCAGAAAGACTATGCGTTTGTCCGAATTGAATACCGGTGAAAAAGGTGTAATCGTAAAAGTGCTGGGACACGGCGGTTTCCGCAAACGGATTGTGGAAATGGGATTTATTAAAGGTAAAACAGTGGAGGTCTTGCTGAATGCTCCGTTACGTGACCCTATCAAATACAAAGTAATGGGATATGAGATTTCTCTTCGTCGGCAGGAGGCTGAGATGATAGAGATTATCAGTGAGCAGGAAGCCAAGGAGCAGGCTGTGCAACCCGATTACCACGAGGGGCTGGGCGAAAACATGCATCTGGGCGAAGATGAGCTGAAGCAACTGGCCCTCGGCAAACGCCGCACTATAAATGTGGCTTTGGTGGGAAATCCCAACTGTGGTAAAACTTCTCTTTTCAACATCGCTTCCGGCTCGCACGAGCATGTGGGCAATTACAGTGGCGTTACGGTAGATGCCAAGGAGGGGTATTTTGACTTCCAGGGCTATCACTTCCGTATTGTCGACCTTCCCGGAACCTATTCCCTCTCGGCCTACTCCCCTGAAGAAATCTATGTTCGTCGGCACATCATCAATGAAACGCCGGATATCATTATCAATGTTGTGGACTCTTCCAATCTGGAACGCAATCTTTATCTCACCACCCAGCTGATTGACATGAACGTGCGCATGGTGATTGCACTGAACATGTACGATGAGCTGGAAGCCAGTGGAAACACGCTGGATTATGTAAAGCTCAGCCAGTTGTTCGGAGTCCCGATGTTGCCTACGGTCAGCCGTAGCGGGAAGGGCATCGAACAGCTGTTTCATGTGATTATCAATATTTACGAAGGGTGCGATTTCCTCGACCATAAAGGAAGGATACGCAGCGAGATATTGAATGACCTTCGCAGCTGGCATCAGGAGTATGTTCCCGACCATGATTTCGGCAGCCATAAAGAAGAGGTGGAACAGCCGCGCGGCTTTTTCCGCCATATCCACATCAATCACGGTCCAGAGTTGGAGCGTAGCATTGAGGAGGTGAAGCGCGTCATCAGCGTCAATGAGAACATTCGTCACAAATATTCCACGCGTTTCCTTGCCATCAAGCTGCTGGAGAACGACGAAGACTTGAAAAAGATTGTGGAGGAGCTGCCTAACGGAAAGGAAATTCTTGCCGTCCGCGACCGGGAAGAGGCACGGATTGCCGAGGTGGTGAACGAGGAGAGCGAGCAGGCCATCACCGATGCCAAGTATGGTTTCATAGCCGGTGCCCTGCGCGAGACCTATGTGGACAATCATCAGGATACGTCGCGGACCACTCAAATCATAGACTCAATCGTTACCCACCGCGTATGGGGCTATCCCATTTTTTTCCTTTTCCTTTATCTGATGTTCGAAGGCACCTTTGTGCTGGGCGACTATCCTATGCAGGGGATTGAATGGCTGGTAGGCGAATTGGGCGACCTGATACGCGACAACATGTCCGAAGGACCGCTGAAGGACCTTCTGGTGGATGGTATTGTCGGTGGTGTGGGAGGCGTCATTGTATTCCTGCCGAATATTCTGTTGCTCTATTTCTTCATTTCCTTGATGGAGGACTCGGGCTATATGGCGCGTGCCGCTTTCATCATGGATAAGATTATGCATAAGATGGGTTTGCATGGAAAGTCCTTCATTCCGCTGATTATGGGCTTTGGGTGTAATGTGCCCGCCATCATGGCTTCGCGTACCATAGAGAACCGCAAGAGCCGTCTGGTGACGATGCTCATCAATCCGCTGATGTCGTGCAGCGCCCGTCTACCCATCTATTTATTGCTGGTAGGCGCCTTCTTCCCGAACAATGCGAGCTTTGTGCTGTTAGTAATCTATGCCATCGGCATTCTGTTGGCAGTGGTCATGGCACGTCTTTTCTGCCGCTTCCTGGTGAAAGGAGACGATACGCCGTTTGTCATGGAGCTGCCGCCTTATCGTATGCCGACGTCCAAGGCCATCTTCCGCCATACGTGGGAGAAGGGGGCGCAGTATCTCCGCAAGATGGGAGGCATCATTATGGTGGCATCCATCGTTATCTGGGCATTGGGATATTATCCCAACCACGATGAATATGAAAGTGTGACGGAACAGCAGGAGAATTCCTACATCGGCCGGATTGGTAAAGCCATGGAACCGGTCATCGAACCGTTGGGATTCGACTGGAAGCTGGGCATCGGCATCCTTTCCGGCGTGGGCGCCAAGGAGCTGGTGGTAAGCACGCTCGGAGTGCTTTATGCCGACGATGCCGAGGCAGATGCCGTAAGCTTGGGTGAACGCATTCCGATAACGCCCCTGGTGGCTTTCGGTTACATGGTGTTTGTGCTGATTTATTTTCCGTGCATCGCCACGTTGGCAGCCATTAAAGGGGAGTCGGGCAGTTGGAAGTGGGCCGTGTTTGCGGGGCTTTATACTACTGCGCTGGCCTGGCTGATGTCTTTTGCAATTTATCAGATAGGAGGTCTGTTTTTATGATGAATAGTTGGCAGGAGTGGGTAGTAGCCTTATTGTTGTTGTTCTGCGCTGTGCGGATTGGCATGAGTATTTATTCTTTTTTTCATAGGGTCAAAGAAAATGATAATCCGTGTGATAGCTGTGCAAGTGGCTGTGAACTAAAGAATTTGTATGATAAGAAGCGTGCAGAGTGTAGTGGAGTGACGAAAAAAAAGAAGAAAAGTTGTTGCGGATAGTTGGTAGTTTCAAAAAAAGTGCTACCTTTGCATCCGCAAACAAGAAATAAAGAGTTCTTGTAAGAACCGGTACCTTGGATGAGTGGCTTAGTCAGCGGTCTGCAAAACCGTGTACGGCAGTTCGAATCTGCCAGGTACCTCGAAGAATAAAACTCCGAAACTGCTTTTTAAAAGTGTTTCGGAGTTTTTTGTTATAGGGAATTGTTTGCCCATTCTATAAAATATCATTCGCTGAATAGTTACAGCTTACTTATTAAAGATTGAATAAAATGAAAAAAGTTGGATTTCTGATTTTCTGTCTGTTTGCTATGTGCAGCATGGCAGGCAAGGCGCAGGATGTAGTGGCGGACAGTACCGGCTACATCGTTAAGGTAGGGGAGATGGCTCCAGATTTTACAGTGAAGCTGACGGATGGGAAAAGCATTACCCTTTCGGGACTTCGTGGGAAGGTGGTCATGTTGCAGTTTACCGCAAGCTGGTGTGGAGTGTGCCGTAAGGAGATGCCTTTCATTGAGAAGGATATATGGCTGAAGCATAAGTCGAATCCGGATTTTATGCTGATTGGCATCGACCGTGACGAGCCGTTGGAGAAAGTGATTGCTTTTGGTAAGTCAACCGGAGTGACCTATCCTTTGGGTCTGGACCCGGGAGCGGATATATTTGCGAAGTATGCGCTCCGCAAGGCAGGTATCACACGCAATGTCCTGATTGATAAGGAAGGGCGTATTGTGAAGCTGACACGTCTGTATAACCCTGAAGAATTTGCTTCTCTGGTGAAGGAGATTGACGGAATGCTTTCTGAATAGTAGGAATAGGCAAGATATAAAAAAGGAAGTGCCCCCTAAAAGTTTTTGTCTAACTTTTAGGGGGCACTTCACTTTTATGCTTGTCGGGATAGTTTGGCAAGATAGTCATAATGTGTACCCTCTTTCACCAGCTCTGCTTTGAAGCCATTTTCTGCGGCATAGAAGCTCAAGGTTTGGAAGTCGATGTAGAGCCAGTCAAAGGAGTCGCCTTTGACATTCTTGTATTGCATCTGGAAGTCTACCTCTCCGTAGTAATCACCGGCAAGGTCGATAACAATACTGCCATCTTCCTCTTCGAACAGATAGCTCAGGTTGCTGGAATCCATTAAAACGCAGCCTCCAGGCCGGAGCAGCAGCTTCATCTTCCGGAAAAAATCAGGCAGATTCTCCAACTTTCCGATAATGCCGGAACCGTTCATCAGCATCAGGATAGTGTCGTATTCATCGGCAAACTGTTCATTGAACAGATTGGTTTGTGATACGCTACGCACACCTCGCTGCTTCATCACCTCCACGGAAAGCGGGGAAATGTCGATGGCATGGACCTCTTTTCCGGCTTCTTGCAGGGTAAGGCTATGGCAACCGCTACCGGCACCCACATCCAGAATCTTTCCGGTCGCCATTTGCAGAGCAGTACGCTCCAGCAAGGGCATTTGCTTTTCTGTGCGGAATAGCTCTTCGACGGGAATTTCGTCCTCATCGAATTGTGAAGAGAACACGCGTAGGCGGTCGGCTTTATGCCGTTTGAAGTAATCGGCTATGGCTGTGCCCATCGGGTCCTTGTCGGCAGGCAATAAGGCTGTATTTATCATTTCTTATGTCTGTTAGCGCGTTTGCGGCGGATTTCTGCTTTCATTTTGGCTGAGGCGGAACCGTGTTGCCCGGTAATGTAGGTTTTCTTCTTGGCTTTGGTCTTTATCTTGTTTTCTTCTTTAGGTTTGTCCTTTTTGCCTTTGAAGACAATACCACCCATCATCGCTTCTTCTATACTCATATATTTCGTTGTTTTAATAAAGTAGAATATCATTTCTCCGGCAGTACCTCAATCCAATAGTCATCCGGGTCATTGATAAAGTACAGTCCCATTGCTGTGTTTTCGAAGCATACCCATCCGTTTTCCTTATGGTATTGGCGTATGGCGTCGTAATCGCCGGATACGCGGAAGCAGAGGTGACTCTCGTTCTCTCCTAATTCGTAGGCTTGTGGGTGCTCCTTCAAGCAGGTCAGTTCCAGCAGGAAGCCGGTACTGCCGTCGGTCAGATAGACCAGAGTGAAAGAGCCGTCGGACGACTCTTTCCTATGATGTTCTTTCAGGCCCAGTGCCTTTTCGTAGAATGCGATGCTACGTTCCAGGTTGGTGACATTGATATTAAAATGGTCGAATTTACTTTTTATTTCCATTTGTTTATTTCTGATTTGATTATTTACAATTTGCAGTCTGCGTGTGCGGTCATTTGACCATTGCTTTCAGAATTTCGCCTACATACGTGCGTGGCATACCTTCCATCGTTGCCGGTGAAGGCAGTTTCTTACATTCCAGAATGACCGTAGGCTCTGTCTGTCCCGTAGGATAGAAACGGATGGTATAGCTTTCTGCTTTTTCCATTTGTTCATACGGCTGGTCGGGCGACAGTATGCTGAATACAACTGGTTTGCCGTTGACTTTGCCCAAAGAACCTCCGGAGTTTGCTGTCATCATGGTCATGTTGAAAGGCTCTTGGCCGATGACGATAACCAATTTGCCTGCTCCGGTCTGGATGGCATCGGCTGACAATTGCTCGGGGGCTATGGTCTTGTATTCTTGCTGCTGGCTCTTTTGGGCAGGAACCAGTGCGGCAGGTTTCTTGACTTGGGGCACTTCGATGACTTGGGCATCTTTCACGATGCCTTCGGATGCCTTTTCAGCAGCCTGGGCAGGTTCCACGGTAACTTGTTTCTTCGGGGTGATTACCGTCGGACCGGAATTGACGACAGCCTTCACCTCTTTCTTTTCTTCCTTCTTTTCTTCTACCGGAGCTTTGGCAGTGGTGGCGCTCAATGCTTCTGCTGCTCCCAGGCAAAGGTCATCAACGAAGTCTACGGTTTTTCTGCGCCACTTGGCAAGTCCGCGTACCAGTTTGGTCTTCGCCTTGTTCAAGGCATACTTGTCTACAATCCACTCCTCGGCGGTATATTTTTCTTTTCCTTCGCGGTAGTTAAACCGTATCTTTTCTACTTCGAGCACGCTCTTTTCGGGTTGGCAGGTCACAGTCAGCTGGTAAAGGATTTTGGTACGGTCTAATGACAGAGCCGTAGAACTGAATACAATCCATTCATCCCCGATACCTACAATCTGTCCTTTCTCTTTGTCTGAGAATACTACACGGCTGGTATTTTCATTCTCTTTCAGACGGGCATCCATCCAGCCGAGCAGACGTTCGTAGATTTCATCCTGAGACATGCCGGGGATGCTGAATTCTTTGGTGAATACCACTTTGCCGTCCACCTCGGGAACAGCACCGGCCAGATATTTACTGTCGTCCTTATCCTGCGCCTGCAGCATGGCCGGCAAACAAAGGCAAAACAGTGTAAAAAGAAGTTGTGTCAAATTTTTCATAATAGTATGTGTTTTAATTATTAATTTACGAATTATGGGCTACAAGTTGGGGAGTTCGAAACTTTCACCACGGTGTGCAATGCTCAGAAAGCGGCATCCCTTGCTCTCGGCAAACTGCCGGAAGGCGTTGCCTCCCTGATAATCTTCGCTGAAGTGCATCGGTACAAATATAGTGATTTTTATTCGTTCCACGAATTGTTCTGCTCCACGCATATAATCTTTTCCGATACGGCTGTCCACCGGAAACATGGCTACATCTACGGCAGGTGCAGTTTGCTGCAGCTCTCTCACTTCGGCCAGAAAGTCACCTTCGGCCTTGCGTATTTCCTGCGGAGTAGATTCCTCGCTCCAGTGCCAGTTGTTCAGGTCACCGGCATGGAACAGCCGTCTGCCCTGCAGGTTTATCAGGAAGGAGATACCCACATCGGTAGAACCGAAGGCCTGGATACGGATATGTTCGTCTTCGTAGGTGTCGCCCTTATTGATGTAGGTGGCATCTTCCGCTGAGGCGCGGCGGTGCTTCAGGATGTCTTTGGAGAATATGTAGCGGATGTCGGGCCGCAGTTTTTTCCATGAAAGAACTTCGCGATTGAAGTGGTCGGGATGGAAATGCGAGCATAGTACGTAGAGTACGCCCGGCTTTTCCAAGAGATAGTCGTGCACGATACCTTTATTGAAAACCTCTTCCGAGGAATCTTTATAGTAATCGATAATGACCGTCACTCCGTCCGCTTCAATCGCGAAGCCGCTATGGTAGATGTAATCAAGTTTCATTTACGGATTGAATTATAGCGCAATATTACAAAAAACGCTACACAAACTTCCGGTTTAAGCTGTTATTTTATGCAAAAGCACGCTACATCGGTACTTCTATGAAGAGAATGTGAGAGTCTTTCAATGTTTCCAGCTCAAAACTGCCGGTTTCGTATACTCCCATTCCGTCACGGCGTGAGAGTATTGTGCCGTCCACTTTGACTTCACCTTCCATTACGAAGATGTATACACCGGAATGCGATTGGTGCATGTGGTAGTCAATCTTCTTTCCGGCTTCTATTTCACCGATAGAGAACCAGGTCTGTTGTAGCAGTCTGGCAGGAGCATCGCCGTCAGGGGATACTATTAGTGCCATTTCATTTTTGCGCAGGAGTGGACGTACGTCGAAGTCCTGGTATGCGGGTGGTGTGTTCAGCTTTTCGGGCATCACCCAGATTTGCAGGAATTCTACCGCTTCAGTGTCACTGCCGTTCATTTCGCTGTGGTAGATGCCGGTGCCGGCGCTCATGGTTTGTATATCTCCCGGAGTGATGACGCGGCTGTTCTGATGACTGTCCCCATGTTTCAGTTTCCCTTTCAGGGGAATGGAGATGATTTCCATATTTTTATGAGGATGTGTGCCGAAGCCCTTTCCCGGAGCCACACGGTCGTCGTTCAGTACACGCAAGGCGCCGAAATTCATCCGGCGGGGATTGTAATACTCGTCAAAACTGAAGGTGTGGTGGCTGTCAAGCCAATCATATAGGGAATGACCTCTGCTGTCTGATTTATCTATAACTTTTTTCATAATTTATTCCTTTTCTTAAAATGGTTTATGTACTAGTAACGCTTTGGAAAGCTATAAAGTTTAAAAACTGATGTCTAATAATTTATAAATGAGTGGACTATGCCCTGACCTCGTTCTCCAGTGGCTTATGGTTCATGAAGTCTTTGATGTTCTGCAACGTTGTCGAAGCAATGTTTGCCAGTGCCTCGCGTGTGAAAAAGGCCTGGTGCGAAGTGACGATGACATTATTGAAGGACAGTAGCCGCGCCAGGGTATCGTCATCAATGATTTTGTCCGATTGGTCTTCATAGAAATATTCGCTTTCCTCTTCGTACACATCCAGGCCGGCAGAGCCGATTTTCTTGTTTTTCAGTCCTTCAATCAGGGCGTTGGTATGGATGAGTTGTCCACGTCCGGTATTGATAATCATTACTCCGTCCTTCATTTTACTGATGGAATAGTCGTTGATGAGATATTTGGTCTGCTCAGTCAGCGGGCAGTGCAGGGAGATGATATCCGAATTGTGATAAAGCTCATCCAGGCTGGTATATACCACTTGGTGTTCACGGGCAAAATTATAGTCGGGATAGAGGTCGTAGGCAAGGATATTCATGCCGAATCCGCGCAGGATACATATCAGTTTCTTGGCAATTTTTCCCGTACCGATGATGCCTGCTGTCTTTCCGTACATGTCGAAGCCCAGAAGCCCGTGCAGCGAGAAATTTCCGTCCCGTGTCCGCCAGGTGGCTCGTGGGATTTTACGGTTGAGGGATAACATTAGGGCAACGGTATACTCTGCCACGGCATAAGGGGAATAGGCGGGGACGCGCACTACGGTAATGCCACAGTCGGCAGCCGCTTTCAAATCTACATTGTTGTAGCCGGCGCAGCGCAACGCCAATAATTTCACACCATTGTCCGCCATCAGACGGATAACTTCGGTATCGGCCGTGTCGTTCACGAAAATACAGACTGCATCTACTCCTTGGGTTAAAATAACGTTGTGCTTGTTAAGATGCCCTTTATAGTAGCGGAGCTCAAAACCATATTCCTTGTTTTTTTCGTTGAAAGACGCTTCATCATAAGGTTTGCTGCCAAAAAATGCGATAGTGTATGCCATGGGATTTGTTGTTTTTTAAAATGTTACATAATTATAGGGAGATAACAAGTGGAAAGTTGATATGGTTCAGTGGCCGGAAGGATTCATAAAATGATAATTATTTCTATTTGTTTCATCAGAAACTATTTGGTATTTCAATTAAAGTTCTATATTAGGATAACTTTATGCACAAAATTCTTTTTCATGTGCAATATTATTGTACCTTTGCGCCCGAAAACAATTAAAAAAGATTTAGATGAGAAAATTTTCGTTGATTGGCATTGCGATGTTAATCGTTTCAATTCCAACTTTTGCGGGTGGTATCCTAACAAATACAAATCAGCATGTATCTTTTCTTAGAATGTTAGCGCGTGGTGCTTCCATTGATATTGACGGTGTCTATTCTAATCCGGCCGGTTTGGCCTTCTTGCCGGAAGATGGTCTCTATTTGTCTTTGAATGGACAAAGTGCTTATCAGACTCGTAACATAAAGGCGACATTTCCCTTGTTTATTGAAGATGGGAATACACGTTATTATAAAGGAAAAGCTTCTGCTCCTTTCATTCCTAGTTTTCAAGGTGCATATAAAAAAGGAGACTGGACTATTTCTGGTAGCTTTGCTGTTGTAGGTGGTGGTGGTAAGGCATCGTTTGATGATGGTTTGGGTATGTTCGATTCAATGGTGATGGGACAAGTCCATACTATTTCGGGTGGTCAAATCACTCCCAATATGTATTCTATCAATAGTGCAATGGATGGAAGCCAGTTTATTTATGGTGTGCAATTGGGGTTGTCGTATCAAGTTAATGATTGGTTAGGTGTGTTTGCCGGTGGACGTATGAATTATTTTACCGGTGGGTATGAAGGATTTCTGACTGCAACAGCACACAGTAATATTCCTACTTATGGTGGCATGGAATTGGTTGGTATCGATTTAGACTGCGACCAGACCGGCTGGGGATTGACCCCTATCTTGGGAGCTGATGTGAAGTTGGGCAAATGGAATATTGGGTTGAAGTACGAGTTTATGACAAGTCTTAATCTCGAAAATAAAACCAAAAAAGCTGAAGTGCGTGCAATGGGAACTGCTATGGGAGATGAAGGGAATCCTTTGGCTGACTATAAGGATGGTGTGAATACTCCGAGTGATATCCCTGCATTATTGACTGCAGCTGTTGGTTATGAATTCCTTCCTACGCTTCGTGCAACGCTGGAATATCACCATTTTTTTGATAAAGCGGCAGGGATGGCCAATGATAAGCAGAAAGCGTTGAAGCATGGCACACATGAAATTTTGATTGGTGCAGAATGGGATATAGCTAAACAGCTGACCATCAGTGGTGGTTATCAGCGTACAGATTATGGCTTGGCTGATGATTTTCAGAGTGATATAAGTTTTTCATGTGACTCTTATTCACTGGGGTTTGGTGCTGCCATCAAAATGACAAAGCATTTGACTATGAATATAGCCTATTTTTGGACAAACTATGATGATTATACAAAGAAGATAAGTGAAACCACCAAGAATGTTTATAGCCGTACTAATAAAGTGTTTGGTCTTGGTGTTGACTATAAGTTCTGATTTCACAATCCTACCTTTATATATTAAGAAGCCGTCTCAAATATCGATTTGAGGCGGCTTCTTTCTTATTTTATATTGGATTAGAAAGAATACTGTACAAGCAGGTTCATACGGTTGGCATGGTTGGTGGAATTGTCGAAGTTGGTGCGCCAGCCACGCAGATATTCAGCGCCTACCTGCATGTTCGGGGTTACGTTCCAGAATACGTTGGCTACGAAATACTGTCCGTAGCGGTAGGTACTTGGCAGGTCGTTGGGATAACCGTCTTCAGAGTAAAGGCGGGACATGCTGTAAGTGCTTGAAAGGAATACCTTTGGAGAAATGTTATATTGTAGACCTGCATACCAGCCCAGCATGGGCAATGCCTGCATTTTGCCTTCCTTTTCGGGATTGGGGACAATATCGACGTTCAGATTACTGATGTCATTCAGGTATTGCCCGATACCTTTACCATAGTTGATTTGTCCGAATGCCTGCCATTTTTTACCGAGGTTAAAGGTCGTTGAGGCTTGTACACCGTATCCGGTGACGCTGGAAGCCTTGTCCCTTTCCGTGCTGGTATATGTCATGCTGCGGATGATACCTCCTACACGCAGATGACTGCTGCTGTTCCAACTGTATTGTGCCGAAGCTGTGAAGTCCGGCATGCGTTGCTGGGCAATTTCGAATTGGCTGCTTGTTGTGCCGTCAACGGCAGGCGCCTCGATGGAAGCTTGGAAACGAAAGTCTTTCAGCCCTTTATAAGTATATGACAATTGTGTAGCGCGGTAGAACGTGGCACCGTTGGGCCCCTGGAAGTCAATGGTGGAGGGGAGGGCGCCTAAGTCCATGAAACCGCCGTAAGTATATCCCACCGTTATATTTCGGAATGACATATAAGCATTCCGTAGCTGGAATGTTTTGTCTCCTCCTCGGAAATTTCCGGCTGTATAGACTGTGAAGTCACCCAATAGCCGGGTGTGTCCGACTAATTTCAGAAAGATAGTGGCCGTACTGGCATCCATTTGAAATTGATTTTTGATTTTACTACTGCTTGGAATGTTGGCAGGAACAAAGTCAATATCATCCACAATACCTCCAAAATCATACTCGCCGGTGGCACGGACATACCCTCCGATACCCAGGGCGAATTTGCCTTGTTTGTCCATCAATAGGAAGCGGGGAGCTTTCGGGTCATGGATGTAAGGCAATTGTGACTCATTCATGATGCGGATAATCTCGTCGCCCGCTTTGTCGATGGTAACTATGACAATGCCGTTTGGAGCTTCGTCATCGATAATCTCTTTTTTTTGTGCATGGATAGTGGACAAGGGAAGTCCGGCTACGCACAACAGAAACATTGCTTTTAAGATTGTTTTCATTTAAGTTAGGTTTTGATGAATGTGCTTTCAACAACTTAAATGAAAAAAGGTTTTGTAGTCTTGGAGGAGGAAAGGAGGTTATTCCGTCAGTATTCTTGCCTTGAATGAAGATCGTATGCAAAATTACCCTTACCCTAATTTCCGGAATAACCTCCTGAGAATGTGTGTTAAGTTACTTATTTTTTCATGACGGCATTCCACAGCGCTTTGCGTAGAGTTCCCATGGTGTCATCGCCTTCATAATCCCAGAACATCATGCCTTTCATGCCATTTTTTAATATCCATTCACCTTTTGCGGCAATACTGCGGGGATTGTCGTAACCACAGTAGAAACTGCCGTTTTTGGTGACATAGGGGACATTGCCTTCTGTATCCCAATTTTCGATGACATAGCCGTCATCCTTACTCAGGTTGAGAATATCCCGATAATTGATGCTGCCGCCGGCATTGAAATCGGCTCTTCCGTAGAACGGAATTCCCAACACTAATTTGTCGGCAGATACCCCTGCATTCAGGTATTCGTCTACGGAACGCTGGCAGTCCCAGTAATTACTTGGCTTGTTCAATGCTGATTGATGCTGGGGGGCATCAACCAGATCATAGGCCATGATATTGACGAAATCTACATACGGGTCTACGGCCTTTACATCAATATATTTATAGCCTTCGCCTTGGGGACGCTTGTCCATGCAATAACCTGCATAGGTCAATAGGGTGGACTGCCCCAACGCTGCACGCAGGTCTTTCATCAATAGGGTGAAGTTTTCCACATCTACCAACTCGTCATAGGCATTGCTGCCGAAGGTCATACCGGGAAATTCCCAGTCAATGTCAATACCGTCTATGCCCTCACTCGAAACAAAGGCTTTGCAGTCTTGTGCGAATTGCTTGCGCATTTCCGGACTCTTCGCCAGGGCGGAGAAACCTCCGTCCTGGGAATTGTCAGTATTGGAAACGCTATTGGTAAAAGAGAGTAATATCTTCACATGTGGATACTGGCTCTTTATTTTCTTTACCTTATCAAAACGGGATTTATCACCTTGCAGGCCAAACTTTTCATAAATTCCGTTTTTAACATATAATTCTGCAAAAGCGTAGTTTATGTGGGTCAGGTATTTGGCATCGGGTATGGATGTGCCATAATAAGTGACGTAGCCCAATGCAACCCGGCCTGCAACCTGCTCGGCCATTTCGGTCTCGTTGTCTTCATTTCCCGGAGCTGGCAGTCCGGGCATGTAGTCGTCATTGTGACATGCGGCTACTAGAAAGACAGTAGCTATTATAAATAGCAGTTTCCTTTTCATAGAGAGTGCATATTATTCAGAATCGGTTTCTGCTTCAGTCTTGAAATAAGCATACCAGCCGCTGTCGTCCCAATCCACACCACCGCTATACTTGCCGGGATGATAGATTGTGATATAGTTCTCATCCAGTGTCAGCAGCCAAAATTTGTTGCTGCCTACGCTTTGTCCGTTGTCGTCATAATTTCCTCCGATGGTGGGGATACTTGTTATCAGTTCACCCAGTACTCCGTCTTCCGGTTTTTCGTGTGTGAAGGAGAAAGTACCTTCTGCCTTCAGGTTTCCGCTGGCATCATAGGTTTTCATCTTGTTTCCGTCGAATTCGAATACCATGGACTGGTCTCCCGCTTCGGCGGCAGTGACATTGGCCCACCAGGCAAAATTTGATTCGGGAGTATAGCCTGCACTGGTATATTTCCAGCCTCCATGAGCCCCCATATTGCAGACGGACCCCCAGCTGACTTCACGGAATTTCCAGGTCTTCTTGGCAGATTTGTCACTCTTGTCGGTTGCACCGGTGAAGTAAGTGGACCAATCGTCGAATACATTGGTCACAGTCACTACAACCGGATCTGTCTTGATAATCTGATTGGCGGAAATGCCCATATAGTAGATGGAATAGTCCGCATTGGACTCCATGATGACCGTAGCGTTGTCCGTGACCAGAGTCTTACTTTGTTTACTTCCTTCGCCCCCCCATTCTATGTGCCATGAACCGCCAATGTCCGGGCGGGAGTTTTTCAGGGCTATATACTGGTCGCCTTCCACTACTCCGTCTTGGTTGGGGAAGGGTTGGGTAATGGATATGGCGGCTTGTAATGCCTCTTTGGTTATGGGTGTACCGGCATCAGTCACATATTTGTCTCGCAAGTCTTCGTCTTCGATAGGATCGCATGCAGTAACGATGAAGGCTGAAGCAAGCATTGCTATCAATATTTTTGTTACTTTCATATTGTCTTTATTTATAGGTTAATACTCTTACATATTGTTCCAATCCGAGAACTGGGCAGATGCATCCCAGCCTGGATTCTGCTCAAGGACTCCATTGGAGATGTCGATTTCGTCTTGCGGAATGGGCCAGTAGCCTTGGGTTGCTTGTAGGCGTTTCTTATAGTCGAATTTTACCATCGGTACCACCGTAGCGGCATTTATTATATTGAACCCGGTCTGTTTGTTGAGTATATCACCGGCTTCCTCAAGCGAAGGACCCGACCAGCGAAGGATATCCCACCAGCGGATGGACTCGAATGCAAGTTCCCAGCGGCGTTCCTGCTTGATGGCTTCCAGGGAGTAGGCCACCGGAGCCAAGTGGGAGCGGGCACGTACCTTGTTCAGACCCGTAGCGTCTTGTTTCAGCTCGGACTGCATGAGCAGGACGTCGGCAAAACGGATATGAATCAAGTCGGCAATTTGGAGTAGCTGTTGGGATGTCTGCGAAGATATTCCGGGGAACATCTGCTTGCCGAAAGGTTCGATTTTGCCTTCATTGTAGGAATTGATATTGATGTATTTTTTCTGGAAATAGCCGGTTTGTTCATAGTAACGATAGGATACGGTATATTCCGGTTCACCCTCGTCCATGGTGCAGTCCATCAGCACATTGCCGGCAACATTCGGATCAAGTGCTTTGTACGACCATATGGAACCGGTCAGACGGGGATCCTCCTTGTAACCGTCCGTATAGGTCTGCTTGGCGGCCCAGTCTTTCCATTCGTTGACCATAGCCGGAGATACGGGGCCAGCTCCCCAACCGGTGCCGAAGGGATAACTGTCTTTGTTGGAATAGTTGTCGGCAGACGGTGAATAGAATTGCGCGCATGTGTTGGAGAACCAGGTATAGGTCCAGTCGGATTTCAGGTTATGTTTGTTGGCGAATAAAGTTTCGTCGGAACTGTTTCCTTCCCATTTCAGGTTATGGTTGATAACGTATTGGTAACGGAACCCTTCGGTATTGTCTTCGGTAGCATCGTTGGTGTAGGCCCAGATGTTGCGTTGGTCGGACACCAGTTTATGACCGGAGTTGTTTACACAGTCATCTATCCAAGAGATGACCTCCTCTTTGGTAGTTCCGTTGGGGAGTTCGTTTTTTTCGTAGCGTCCGGTATAGAAAAGGAATACACGTGCCATCATGGCTTCGGCAGCATATTTTGTAGCGTGTCCGGTCATGTCTGAGCCTTTCGGATAAATCTTTGCCGGCATCATTTCGATAGCGTTTTTCAAGTCGGCTGCAATCTGGGTGTAGATTTCGTCTACGGATGCACGCGGCAGGTTGGTACTTTCCAGTGTGGTGCGTAAAGGAACTCCGCCAAAGACTTGTGCCAGCTCATAATAAGCCATGGCACGCAGGAAGTAGGACTCACCGAAAAGTCGGTTACGTTCGCTCTCGCTGGACCATGATTTCACATTCTCCATTGTGTTGATGGCATTGTTGGCACGGTTGATAAGGGTGTAGCAACGGTCCCAGATGCCGGCAAATGTATTCAGATTGCCACTGTACATAAGGAAGTTGGTGGCACAGTTGTTGGAGTAGGAGAGGTTGCCTCCCAGACAGTCGTCACCTGCCAACTGGGCAATGTAATACTGGGAAGAGGTTTCAGGACTTTCAAACAACAGATGGGCGTATATGGCCGTCACCATCTCTTGGGCATCCTTTTCTGTCTCCGGGAAGTTGGCGGTTGTCTTTTCGGTCAAAAGTTCCGAATCGAGGAAGTTTTCGCATCCTGAAAGAAGAATCAGTATTGCTGATGCTATGAATAATATCTTTTTCATAATTTCTTCGGTTAATTAGAATTTTACATTTAAGCCTATCATATAGGTACGTGCACTGGGGTAGTAGCCCAGGTCGATGCCTGATGCCCAACCATAATCGTCGCCACCGTAACCGATTTCCGGGTCCATACCGGAATAGCCGGTGAAGGTAAAGAGGTTCTGTGCGGTCAGATATAGGCGCAGCTGTTGTACCGGTAACTTCTTGAATGCTTTCTTGAAGTCGAATCCCACAGTGATGTTCTTTATCTTGAGATAGTCTCCATCTTCGATATAAATGTCTGATACTCTGTTCCAGTTGGAGCTGGAAGCGCTGGACAGTCTCGGGAACTTGTCGGACGTACCTTCGCCGTGCCAGCGTTGGAATATCTCTGCTGTATAGTTATTCAAGGGTGAGGAGGAGAAGTCACGATAACACTTCAGAATCTGCTGGCCGAATGCGCCGTAAGTAGTGATTGAGAAGTCAATGGCCTTCCAGCTGGCATTCAGGGAAAGTCCCATTGTCAGGTCGGGATTCGGGTTACCTATCATAGTACGGTCATTGGCATCGAGCGTACCGCTATTGTCGGTGTCTGCCCAGATTACGTCACCCGGCTGTGTCTTGTCGCCGTTCAGTTTCGGACCTTTGTAGTTGTCTATCTGTTCCTGGTTCTGGAATATGCCGTTACTCTTGTAGCCGTAGAAGTAGCCGATGGGTTTGCCTACTTCAGCACGGAAGCACTCTTCGGCTCCTTCCCACAGAACGCTGCCGCTACCGTGGATGATTCCGTCTTTGTTGGCAATCTTGGTCACTTCATTCTTGTTGTGAGCAAGGGTCAGGTTGGCTCCATATTGGAAATCCTTTCCGATGTTGTCGTTCCAGTGGAGTCCTACTTCAATACCCGTGTTTTTTACATTACCGCCATTGACGGACACTGCATTGGCACCGAAGGAAGAGAGTACCGGAGCCGTAACCAGCCAGTCTCTGGTATTTTTGTTATACCAGTCGAATTCAAAGCCCAGGCGGTTGTTCAAGAAGCGTGCATCGATACCGAAATTCAATTGCTCCTGTGTTTCCCAGGTAAGGTCCGGGTTGGTCAGTCGGTAGGCGTATGAACCGGTACTGATGAGGTCCATGGAGTCGCCGAACGTATAACCGCCATATCCGTTGTTGGAAGTTATCAGTGAAAGATATTGGAAAGTAGATACATTACAGTTACCGTTTTGCCCCCAGGAAGCGCGTAGCTTTAAGAAGTCCAGCCATTTGATTCCTGACATGAAGGACTCGTTGCTGATAACCCATCCTGCGGATACTGAAGGGAAGTATCCCCAGCGGTGTCCGCGGGCAAAAGTGGAGGAACCGTCCGCACGCATGATGACAGAAGCCATGTATTTCTCCTGATAGTTGTAGTTGACACGTCCGAAGAAGGAGGCGATGGAACCTTCCCCGTTAGGCTTGCCAGTCAAGGAGGACACACTGTTGGCGGTCAATGGAACATTGGACAAATAAGCGTGCTTGAAATCATAGAAGTTTGAGCCTATGGCTGAACCGCTCATTTCTTCTCCCATACCCCATTTTTCAATACTCTGACCTACCAGGACGTCGATGTTGTGGTCATCGATATTGAAGATGTAGTTGGCTGTATTGTCCCATGACCAACGGTTATACATAGACATGGATTGGGTAACCTTGTCTTCTGCGTTGTTGAGTGACGCACTCAGATAATCGAATCTCGGCAAATAGGAACGATAACTGGAGGCTCCCATGATGTAACCGAACTGGCTCTTGATACGCAGGTTCTTGATGGGTTGCAGTTCTGCATAGAAGCTGCTCTGCATGTAATGGGACTTGCTTAGGTTCTGGTTCATATAGTAGTCCAGATAAGCTATCGGGTTTTTATTGGCTCCGTTGGAGATATCCCATTTGTAGTTATCCTTTTCCTGGTCTGCATAGAGGTAGTAGCCCCCGTCTGAATTGTAAGGGTGCATCAACGGGCTCATGATGAGCATATTGTGCACTCCGTTCCAATAAATGCCGCCGGTTCCGAATGAACCTTGCGTTTGCGAATATTTGTAGTTGATGGTTTCGCCCACTTTCAGGAAGTCAAGATTGCCTTTTTTCATGACTACGTGGTCCGAGTTGACGCGGAAGTTGTAGCGGTTCATTTCTGGAAATTCGCCGGGAACTCCCATGGTAGCTTCTTGGTTGGTGTATGAAATACCTATGGCATATCTGGAACGGTCTGTTCCTCCGGTGATGTTGACTGCGTGGTTCTGTACCAATGCATCTTCATTCAGCACTTCCTTCAGCCAGTTTGTCCCTTTCCATGTTCCGTTCTGTATGGCCTGCAAATCCCTTTCCGGAATATAGGTCGCCCAGTTGTACGGACTCAATCCGTCCATTACACGGCCTTCATCCTGCATCATCATGTACTCTTGGGCATTGAGGATAGTAGGGATTTTGTAGAGGTTCTGCACACCGACATAGCCATCGTAACTGACTTCGGCAACGCCGGTTTTACCTCGTTTGGTGGTAATCAGGATAACGCCGTTGGCAGCACGCGCACCATAGATGGCGGCAGAAGCGGCATCCTTCAAGACGTCCAAAGATTCAATGTCACTCGGGTTCAGCCCGTCGATGCTACCGTTGGCAACTCCATCTACCACATAAAGCGGGGAGAAGGTTCCGGTAGTACCGATACCGCGGATATTCACCTTAAAGCCCGAACCCAGGAAGCCGTTGTTTTGCGTGATGTTGACACCCGGTGACTGGCTCTGCAAAGCGCCCAGGGCATCCACGGTGTTCAGCTTGGCTATGTCTTCTCCTTTCACTTGTACAGTGGCGCCGGTGACAAGTTTCTTTTTCTGTACACCGTAACCGACAACAACTACTTCATCCAGTAGTTCGGAATCTTCTGTAAGGGTGATTTTCATGTTGGCATCTGCTTTGGCTTCCTGCGTCTTATAACCGATGTAGGAAATGACCAGGGTGGCACCTCTTTTTACGTTTAGCGAGAATTTACCGTATAAGTCGGTGGTAACTCCATTGGTAGTACCTTTTTCCAAGATACTTGCTCCGATGATAGGCTCTCCATTCTGGTCGACAATGATACCGCGGGCTGTTTGTGCCTGCATCTGTTCTGTCACTCCGAATGAATTTTCCGAATAGGTCTCTATTGCCATGATTTTGCTGCTTCCTATAAATAGGGAGGCGATGGCAATTGCTGTGAGGATTTTGTTGTTCGATGTTCCTCGTTTACGATTTTCATTCATAATAGATGTTTTTTGTTTAAGCTAATGGATCTCAAAATAAATAGGTTGAATAGAAGATGACACTAATAGTGTCTTGGGGCTTTCGGGTAAATCATAGGCATTCATTGTTTTTCTAAGGTTACTATATATAATATGGTATATTCTTGGTTAATATCAATGTGCTTTCCAGAGCTTCCGGATTGTTGTTATCAAATATAATCCTAATTTTCATTATTTAAAATATAGAATCGTATGTATTAAAATATGTTGTCCATTATTTTATTTGCTTAAGAAATTTGCGTGAATGAAATCTTGTTTGAGAGCAAACTTGGTTGCATGTTTTTGATTTTGTGCTAAAATCAGTTAATATATTGATTTTTATGCTGTTGGTTTATGCTTTTTAAAACTATTGTAAATAATATTCTTGGTTTGGGAAATCTTATTTAAGTCTCGTTAACTAAATATGCACTGTCTGTAATTACTTCGAATAAAAAAAAGGAGCTTTGTCTTGCTTGGGATTTAGTTAAAATATATGTTGTTTGTTCATTTGCAAAACTTGTTGTACCTTTGCAACCGGATTTAAAATGTATGATGCCGTGAATAGCGGTCGTGTATTCTAGAACACCACGTAAAAAACAGGAGTATGAAACAAAAAGTATCTGTACCTTTTATGTTGCTGGGCATTCTGTTCAATGTATGCTTGATTGCAGCCAATCTTCTTGAGACTAAAGTTATCCAGGTTTTTGGTATTACCGTAACAGCCGGATTGCTGGTCTTCCCGATTTCTTATATTATCAACGATTGCATAGCCGAGGTTTGGGGCTTTCGTAAAGCCCGCCTGATTATCTGGAGCGGTTTTGCCATGAACTTTTTTGTGGTAATGCTGGGACTGATAGCCGTGGCGTTGCCTGCCGCCCCTTTCTGGGATGGTGCCGCGCATTTCAATTTCGTATTTGGAATGGCGCCCCGTATTGTCATAGCCAGTCTGACGGCATTCTTGGTGGGCTCTTTTCTGAATGCCTACGTAATGAGCCGCATGAAACTGGCAAGCAACGGGCGTAATTTCTCCGCACGTGCCATTTGGTCGACGGTGGTTGGTGAGACGGCAGACTCGTTGATTTTCTTTCCGGTTGCGTTCGGAGGAATCATTGCATGGCGGGAGTTGCTGGTGATGATGTGTATCCAGATTCTGCTGAAGTCCATGTACGAGGTATTGATACTGCCTGTGACTATCCGTGTGGTAAAAGCTATTAAGCGGATAGACGGTAGTGATGTCTATGATGAAGGCATCTCCTATAAAGTATGGAAAATAGGCGATATTTAAAGCCCCTTACCCGTAGTGAGGGGAAATCAGTTATTATGTCAAACAAATAATTAGCAATGCCCTCTCTGTTTCCCTCCCTACGGGGGAGGGAAACAGAGAGGCTTTTAACAAGATGAATAGGGACACTGCTTTGGTGGTATTCAGTGGCGGGCAGGACTCGACCACTTGCCTCTTTTGGGCAAAACGTGAATTTAAGAAAGTGTATGCGCTGAGTTTTCTGTATGGACAGAAACATCAGAAGGAAGTGGACTTGGCGAGGGCCATTGCCCGTAAGGCAGGTGTGGAGTTCGAAGTAATGGATGTTTCCTTTATCGGCCGGCTGGGACATAACTCATTGACAGATGCCGACATGGAGATGGACCAGGAGAAGCCGGCAGACAGCTTTCCGAATACTTTTGTGCCGGGACGCAATCTGTTTTTCCTGAGTATAGCCGCCGTCTACGCCCGCGAGCGGGGGATTAATCATATTGTGACGGGGGTGTCGCAGACCGATTTCAGCGGTTATCCCGATTGCCGGGATGCTTTCATCAAGTCGCTTAACGTGACGCTGAACCTGGCTATGGACGAGCAATTCGTACTGCACACACCACTGATGTGGATTGACAAAGCGGAGACCTGGGCGCTGGCAGACGAGCTTGGAGTGCTCGAACTTATACGTCACGAAACGCTGACTTGTTATAACGGTATCCCGGGAGATGGTTGTGGACACTGCCCGGCATGCACGTTGCGCAGAGAAGGATTGGAAAAGTTTTTGGCTTCTACTAAATGAGGCACACTTGTATCACTAAAAATATATGGCTATGACAGAATTGAAAGACCAACTTTCCCTTTTGGGGAGAAAGACAGAATACCGTCAGGACTATGCCCCCGAAGTATTGGAGGCATTTGATAACAAGCATCCCGGCAATGACTACTGGGTGCGTTTCAACTGCCCCGAATTCACCAGCCTCTGTCCCATCACGGGGCAACCGGACTTTGCGGAAATCCGTATTTGCTATATCCCCGATGTCAAGATGGTAGAGAGCAAGAGTTTGAAACTCTACTTGTTCAGCTTCCGCAATCATGGTGCTTTCCACGAGGATTGCGTGAACATCATAATGAAAGACCTCATTCATTTGATGAACCCTAAGTATATTGAGGTGACGGGTATCTTCACCCCGCGCGGAGGCATCTCCATTTATCCGTATGCCAATTACGGACGTCCCGGCACGAAGTTCGAGCAGATGGCAGAGCATCGTTTGATGAACCGTGAATGAGGACTGTTTTTGAAGGCCTCCGTAAATAATAAAGGGAGGCTTTGGGAGCAAATGATTGTTGCGCCGCTATATTTTATATTCTTGCTTACTAAAAACTATTCGTCCGACATATGTTTAATTATCGTCCGATAGCTGTTGGACGATAATTAAACATATGTCGGACGATAATGTAACGACTGTCGGACGAATAGTCTTTAGTCAATGAAACATTAACCTGCTACCATCTTGGAAAGAATCTTTCCTATAGAGGATAGTAGGGGATGACTTTTGCAAAGATATAGACGATTCTTTAATAAAAATAGCGCCTTTTCCCAAAGACGCTATTCCCTCTTTATGACTTATTCACTACAAAGGGTTATTTTATTCTTTTGTAGCCATAGACAGCAAGGTTACCCAGTTCTTCTTCGATGCGCAATAGTTGGTTGTACTTCGCCATGCGGTCGGAGCGGCTCAGAGAACCGGTCTTGATTTGTCCGCTGTTGGTGGCAACGGCAATGTCTGCAATGGTGGCGTCCTCGGTTTCGCCGGAACGGTGAGAAGTCACTGTGGTATAACCGTGGCGGTGTGCCATTTCGATAGCATCCAGCGTTTCACTGAGTGAACCGATTTGATTGACTTTGATAAGGATGGAATTGGCGCAGCCCATGGCAATACCTTTTTCAAGGAATTCCACGTTAGTCACGAACAGGTCGTCGCCAACCAGCTGGCAACGGTTGCCGATGCGTTCGGTCAACTTCTTCCAGCCTTCCCAGTCGTTTTCGCTCATGCCATCCTCGATGGAGTCAATCGGGTAGTTATTAATCAAATCTTCCAAGTAAGCTATTTGTTCGTCGGCAGTACGTTTTTTACCATTTTCGCCTTCAAAGATGGAGTAGTCATAGATACCGTTCTTAAAGAACTCGGATGAGGCACAGTCCATACCGATTTTCACATCCTTGCCCGGTTCGTAGCCGGCAGCCTTGATGGCGCTCATGATGGAGTCCAGCGCATCTTCTGTTCCTGCCAGTGCCGGTGCAAAACCGCCTTCGTCACCTACGGCAGTGCTGAGGCCGCGGTCGTGCAACACTTTTTTCAAGGCGTGGAATACTTCGGCTCCCATGCGCAGGCCTTCACGGAAGGAAGAGGCGCCTACCGGCCGAATCATAAATTCTTGGAAAGCGATAGGAGCGTCGCTGTGTGAACCTCCATTGATGATATTCATCATCGGGACCGGCATTACGTAGGTATTTACTCCACCGATATATCTGTATAAAGGTATATCGAGATAATTGGCAGCGGCTTTGGCTACTGCCAGTGAGACACCCAGAATGGCGTTGGCACCCAGCTTGGATTTGGTAGGCGTGCCGTCCAACTCAAGCATCTTGTGGTCGATGGTACGCTGTTCCAGTGACGACCAGCCAATCAGTGCCGGTGCGATTATCTTGTTGACGTTTTCTACTGCTTTTAGTGTACCTTTACCACCGTAGCGTTGCTTGTCGCCATCGCGAAGTTCCAGCGCTTCGTGCTCGCCGGTAGAAGCACCGGAAGGCACTGCTGCGCGTCCCATAACACCACATTCCAGAATAACGTCCACTTCTACTGTGGGATTGCCGCGTGAATCAAGGATTTCACGGGCTACAATCTTTTCAATTTTCATACTTAAACTTTAATAATTTATTGTCCGTTGTCTTGTTTTAATTTGCAGCAAAGGTCGTACAAAAAGGCATATTGGGCAATACCTATAAATAGGGGTTTTTCATTTCCCGGCTCCTCTTTTTTTAGATTTATTATTGATAATACCCATCAATGGTGATTGCGTAATATGATATATACGATAAATCCACTCCATATAATTACCTACAATAAGCGATTGCACAGCTGGCTGTTAATAATGACCTTTGCACCGGTTTATTAACAACATTATAATTATTATAAAATTGAAAGCATATACACTTAAATTCTCGCTGCTGTTTTTCCTTCTGTTGGCTTCTCTGTCTGTACATGCGCAGAGGAGAGGAGGGATGATTTCGGGTAGAATCATTTCTACGGAAAAAGAAACGGTGGATTTTGCGACTGTTTATCTGAAAGGGACGAGTTATGGAGGAACCACGAATCAGGAAGGCCTCTATCACATCAAGGCGCCTGCCGGCGACTATACGCTGGTGGTGTCTGCCGTAGGTTATACAAAGGTGGAGAAAAAGGTGAAACTGGTCAATGATGAGCGGATGAAGCTGAACATAACCATCGCTCCCGAAACGCAACAGCTGGACGAGGTGACTATCGTTTCTACCGGAGTAAGCCGGGTGAAGAGGTCGGCATTCAATGCTGTGGCAGTCGATACAAAGGAACTCCAGAACACCACGAAGAATCTGAGCGATGCCTTGACCAAGGCTCCGGGCATGAAACTCCGTGAGTCGGGTGGGGTAGGTTCGGACATGCAGTTGATGCTGGACGGTTTTAGCGGAAAGCACGTCAAGGTGTTCATTGACGGTGTGCCGCAGGAAGGTGTGGGAAGCTCCTTCAGCCTGAACAATATTCCGGTGAGCTTTGCCGACCGTATAGAGGTATATAAAGGTGTAGTTCCCGTGGGCTTCGGTACGGATGCCATTGGCGGTGTCATCAATATTGTTACCAACAAGAAACGCCGGAACTGGTTCCTGGATGCTTCTTATTCTTACGGCTCGTTCAATACCCACCGCTCATACGTTAACTTCGGACAGACTTTCAAGAACGGTTTCAGCTATGAAATCAATGCCTTTCAAAACTACTCGGACAACGATTATCATGTAGATGCGCCGGTAAAGGATTTTGAGACGGGCAGTTTCAACGAAAGTGAGAAGGTGCGCGTGAAGCATTTCAATGATACTTACCACAACGAAGCCATTGTGGCCAAAGCGGGTATTGTGGACAAAAGTTGGGCAGACCGGCTGATGTTCGGTTTCACCTATTCGCACATGTACAAGGACATACAGACCGGTGTACGCCAGAAGACAGTCTTCGGAGAAAAGCACCGCTTCGGCCATTCACTAATGCCTTCGATGGAATACAGCAAACGCAACTTGATAATCAAGGGGCTGGATATGGTGTTGACAGCCAACTACAATCGCAATGCCACTACGAATGTGGATACTGCCCGCTATGAATACAACTGGCTTGGTGAGAAACATCCGCTGAACAGTCCCGGCGAACAGTCCCGCCAGTATTCCCGTGCCGATAATGACAATTGGAACGGTACATTGACCTTGAATTACCGCATTGCCAGAGTCCACATGCTGACTTTCAATCATGTGTTGAGTGCATTCCAGCGTGATAATACTTCACTGTTGGCGGTGGAAGAACAGACGGATGCCATTGCCAAGCAGACCCGCAAGAATATCTCCGGTTTGTCATACCGCCTGATGCCTTCCGAAAAGTGGAACTTCTCGGCATTCGGCAAATACTACCGCCAGTATGTGGCAGGACCTATGGCCGAGGATGATACCGGTAGTAATTATGTACGCACCAGCCGTACGGTAGACTCTTGGGGATATGGTGCTGCCGGAACCTACTTCATCCTGCCCGGCTTGCAGGCGAAGCTCTCTTATGAAAAAGCTTACCGCCTGCCCACTATCGAAGAGATGTTTGGTGACGAAGATCTGGAGAGTGGAGACATCGGCATCCGTCCCGAGAAAAGTGACAACATCAACTTGAACCTGAGTTATTCCCGGAGTTTTGGAAAACATTCCGTCTACGTGGAAGGCGGTGTGGTATACCGCAATACGAAGGATTATATCCAGCGTAATATCCAGGACTTGAGCGGAGGAAAAGAAGGGGCCACTTATACCAACTACGGCAAGGTGCTGACGAAGGGATACAATGTATCGGCACGCTATGGCTTCGGACGCTGGCTGAGTGTGGGCGGCAACTTCACGCAGATGAATGTGCGTGACAATGAGAAGATGCAAATCGGCAGTACCGGCAACTCTGTGGAAAATCTCGGTTACAAGGCACGCATTCCCAATGTGCCCTATCAGTTTGCTGATTTTGACGTAAACTTCTATTGGCGCGACCTCTGGAAGAAAGGGAATATACTGTCCGTGACTTACGACAACCAGTACATGCACAGCTTCTCCTACTATTCGCAGGCCATCGGTAGCAAGAACAAGGATTTCATGGTACCCGACCAGTTCTCCCATAACCTGACATTGAGCTATAGTCTGAAGAATGGCCGCTATAATATCTCGTTTGAATGCCGCAACTTCACGAACGAGGATTTGTACGACAATTTCAGTCTTCAGAAAGCCGGGCGTGCGTTCTATGGCAAGGTACGTGTACATTTTGGTGATTAATAAATATAATGGTTTTAATAGGTGTAATTAATAAGAAGAACAAATGAAGAAGAATTATCTTTTGTCCGGCCTCTTTGCAATGGCAATGACCGGAATGGCTTTAATTTCTTGTACAGACACAGACGAACCGGGTTCCGGCTCCGGTTCTGGTTCCGGTTCAAAGGGTAACTATGTGATAGCTGCCACGGCTACAGTTTCAGGTAGCTCCGTTCCTGTCCTGCTGACAGCCGAGTCACTGGAAAGCGGTGAAATTACTGCTGCCGGCAATGGCCTTGTGAACGATGGGGCTACTTACTGGGTGTTCTACGGAAACAAATATCTGTATGCCTTGAACTATCACCAGGGAAATGCAGGCACTACCCAGTCGTTCATTATGAATACAAACGGTGAACTGGAAAAACGTAGCCAGGAGTATAACGTCAATCGTTTCACTACCTACGGCTATTATGACCAATTTATAATGACGACTTCTACCGGCGACGGCCCTACGGAACTGAATGATGCAAATGGATATACTCCCCAATCTTTTTTGATTTCCTATCTGGATGTCGAGAAACAGACTTATACAAAGAACTCGGTAACAAAGGATACTCCATTTCTTGCCGAAAATTTCCTTGAAAATGGTGAATACGTAACACTGGCCGGTATAGAACAAGTGGGCAGTAAGGTTTATGCAGCAGCCATTCCCATGGGGCTTAGCCAGTATGGTTGCATGCAGAAGAACGAAGACGGTAGCTACAAGTGGGTGCTTTCCGGTAATGAGGATTTAATAAAGACAGAATCCGGCGGGCAGGGTAGCGGTGCCTATGAGAAGGACGAATTGCAATGGACCCAGTATCCTAATGAATGCCATATCGCTATCTTTGGTGATCAGACACTGAATTCTCATAAGGTCATCACTACAGACAAAATCAGTTATGCTGCCGGACGTAACCGTTCACAGTACTACCAGATGAACTGGCTTGCCGACGACGGCTATGTATATGTATTTTCTCCGAGCTATGCCAAGACCATGAGTGATTCGCGTCAGCAGACTACATTGCCTGCTGGAGTTGTACGCATCGATACCAAAGCAGAAGAATTTGATGCCGCTTATTACTATAATCTTGAAGAGAAAGCCAATGGCGCCTCTTTCTTGCGGACTTGGTATATTTCAGGTAATTATTTCCTGCTGCTGATGTATGATAAGGCAATTACGGCATCAGACAAGGTTGCCAACCAACTTGCCGTCTTCAATGCCTCCACTGGAGCTTTGACTTATGTGAACGGCCTTCCAAGCGATGTCTCTGGCTTTGGTAATACCCCGTACATGGAAAATGGTAACGCATATGTGGCAGTCACTACCTCTTCCGGCTATCCTGCCATCTATAAGGTAGACCCTGCCAATGCAACAGCTACCAAAGGGCTGGTGGTCAATGCAACCCAACTGAACGGTGTAGGTAAACTGGAATAAAGGTTCTGATATGAAATGAATAAGAGAACATACTTATGAAGAAAATTTTCAGTAAGATACATTTATGGCTTTCAGTCCCCTTCGGACTGTTGATTACCCTTATCTGCTTCTCCGGTGCCATGCTGGTATTCGAGACGGAAGTGATGGAGCTTTGCCGCCGCGACCTCTACTATGTAGAAAAAGCCGGACCGGCACCGCTTCCCATGAGCCGGTTGGCCGAAAAAGTAGCCGCTACTTTGCCGGATAGTGTCTCTGTGACGGGTATCACTGCATCGTCCAATCCGGAACGTGCCTGGCAGGTGAATCTTTCCAAACCTCGTCGTGCCTCCGTCTATGTGGACCAGTACACGGGTGAGGTGAAGGGCCGGTATGAGCGTGCGCCGTTTTTCATGACCATGTTCCGCCTGCACCGCTGGCTGTTGGACAGCATGAAGCCCGATGGAAGTATCTTCTGGGGGAAAATGATTGTGGGCACTGCCACACTGATGCTTGTCTTTGTGCTGCTGTCAGGCGTTGTCATCTGGTGGCCCCGTACAAAAAAGGCTTTAAAGAACAGTCTGAAGATTGTTGCCGGTAAAGGTTGGCGCCGGTTCTGGTACGACCTGCATGTGGCAGGCGGCATGTACACGCTGATTTTTCTGTTGGCGATGGCACTTACGGGACTGACATGGTCTTTCTCCTGGTATCGCACCGGCTTCTACAAAGTTTTTGGAGTGGAAACCATGCAAGGGGGTGGAGGACATGGTGCTCAGGCACAAACTGCTGCCCACGGAGGAGATAGGGCTCAAGGCAGGTCTGGTGGCGAGAATCGTGAAAGAAAGCCTTTCTCTCCTTTTGCAAACTGGCAGAAGGTTTACGAAGAACTGAAGGAGCTTAGTCCTGATTATAAACAGATAACCGTATCGCGTGGCTCTGCTACAGTCTCCTTCAATCGGTTGGGCAACCGTCGTGCTGCCGACCGCTATACGTTCAATCCCCGTAATGGTGAAATCACCGGGACTACCTTATATAAGGATGCCGACACTTCCGGGAAAATCCGTGGCTGGATATACTCCGTCCATGTAGGCAGTTGGGGAGGATGGGCCACCCGCATCTTGAGCTTTCTGGCCGCTTTGATTGGCGCAAGCCTGCCGTTGACGGGCTATTATCTTTGGATTCGAAGATTGGTCCGGAAGAGTGGCAGAAAAGTGAATGTTCAATTAAAGAAAGCAGCTTAAAAAAAGCAGGCAGTTTTATAAAAGGATGAAGATGTCCACAAGATGCGCAGGCGTGCGTGTTTTGTGGACATCTTCATATAGGTATGCGTGAGAATGAATGCTTTATTAAAAATACCGAAAAATAAATGGAAAAATGTAATCATGATTACACTTTTTTAGATTGTAACTGCCTATTTTTGCTGAAAATATTCATTTTATGGCGAAGTTACCAATCATAAGTAAACTATTTCCATCCTACAGGTGGAAAGTAACGGCACTCATTGTTTGCGGTGTCCTCGTCGGCAGCGGAGGCTTGTTTATGTATCTTCTCCGGGCGCACACTTATCTGGGAGATGACCCTGCGGCATGTGTCAACTGCCACATCATGGCTCCCTATTATGCAACCTGGATGCACAGCTCCCACAGCCGGGATGCCACTTGCAACGATTGCCATGTCCCTCATGAGAATATGGTAAAGAAATGGATGTTTAAGGGAATGGACGGCATGAAGCACGTAGGTGCCTTTCTCACTAAAAGCGAACCGCAGGCCATCCAAGCCGAGGAAGCCAGTGCGCAGGTCATTATGAATAATTGCATCCGTTGCCATACGCAACTGACCAACGAGTTTGTGGATGTCGGCAGGATAGACTACATGATGACCCTCATCGGCGACGGAAAGGCATGCTGGGACTGCCACCGTGATGTGCCTCATGGTGGAATGAACAGCCTCTCGTCCACGCCCGCTGCACTGGTACCCTATCCGGAATCTCCCGTACCGGAGTGGTTGCAGAAACTGATAAAGGAATAATGACAACTCAAGTTTCGCAAGTTCAAGAACTTGCTTTCAGTGAACAAGTACACAAGGCTTTTCCTTGTAATCACTTTAAAAAGCAAGATATAGACAAAGGGCTGTTTATCCCTCCTTGTAGCCTTGTCAATTTGTTCACTGAAAGCAGGTCAAAGACATGAGAAACTTGAATAACAATAAATCTTCATATATATGGAAAAGAGATTAAAATCATGGCAAGGATGGCTGTTGTTCGGTGGTTCAATGGTCGTTGTATTTGTCTTGGGTCTATGCGTTTCTGCCTTGATGGAGCGCAGGGCCGAGCTGGCAAGTGTATTCAATAACCGCAAAACTGTGATTGAAGGAATTGAGGCACGCAACGAAGTCTTCAAGAGTGACTTTCCACGTGAGTATCAGACGTGGACTGAAACCGCCAAGACCGACTTCCAGAGTGAATTCAATGGAAATGTGGCTGTGGATGTATTGGAACAGCGTCCCGAAATGGTGATACTTTGGGCTGGATATGCCTTCTCCAAAGACTATTCCACTCCGCGCGGACACATGCATGCCATCGAGGATATTACGGCAACCCTGCGTACCGGTGCGCCTGCCACTGATGCAGATGGTCCGCAACCGTCCACTTGCTGGACTTGCAAGAGTCCCGATGTCCCCCGTATGATGGAAGCCATCGGTGTGGATGCTTTCTATAATAATAAGTGGGGCGCTTTGGGTGGTGAAATTGTAAATCCGATTGGTTGTGCGGACTGCCACGAACCGGAAAATATGAATCTGCATATCAGCCGTCCGGCTCTGATAGAAGCTTTTGAACGTCAGGGCAAGGATATTACCGAGGCCACTCCGCAGGAGATGCGCTCGCTGGTATGTGCACAGTGCCACGTGGAATATTACTTCAAGGGTGACGGCAAGTACCTGACTTTCCCCTGGGACAAAGGTTTTACGGTGGAAGACATGGAAGCCTATTATGATGAGGCCGGTTTCTACGACTATATACATAAGTTGAGCCGTACCCCCATCCTGAAAGCGCAACACCCCGATTTTGAAATAGCCCGGATGGGCATTCACGGTCAGCGTGGCGTATCGTGTGCGGACTGCCACATGCCCTATAAGAGTGAAGGTGGCGTGAAGTTCAGCGACCACCATATACAAAGTCCGTTGGCTATGATAGACCGTACCTGCCAAACCTGCCATCGCGAAAGTGAGGAGACTTTGCGCAACAATGTCTACGAACGCCAGCGCAAGGCCAATGAAATCCGCAACCGCCTTGAACAGGAACTTGCCAAAGCTCATATCGAAGCTAAATTTGCCTGGGACAAGGGAGCTACGGAAGAGCAGATGAAAGAAGTGCTGGCACTGATTCGCCAGGCGCAATGGCGTTGGGACTTCGGTGTGGCATCTCACGGAGGTGCTTTCCATGCACCACAGGAAATCCAGCGTGTCTTGTCTCACGGCTTGGATAGAGCTATGCAGGCGCGTTTGGCTGTCTCCAAAGTGCTGGCAAAGCATGGATATACGGACAATGTTCCCATGCCGGATATCTCTACCAAAGACAAGGCGCAGGAATATATCGGCCTCGATATGGATGCCGAAAGAGCTGCAAAGGACAAATTCTTGAAGACTACCGTACCGGCTTGGTTGGAAAAAGCCAAAGCCAACAACCGGTTAGCACTAAAATAAATTTATTTACGATTGGACGATTTACGATGTACGATTGGGATTACTCCCCGATATGTACATCCCGGATTGACTCTATCAACAATCTAACTCCAATCGTACATCGTACATCGTCAAATCGTAAATCAGAAGATGTGGAAGAAACCGTGGAGGTATAAGGAAGGTTTTATCTGTGGGGCAGGACTGTTCGTCACGGGCTTGCTGTTGCAGTGGAGCGTTGGAGATATTCGTTGGGGCTTGTTTGCGTGGCCGGTCAATGTCATCGTTCTGGTGTTGTTCCTGCTATTGTTGGCATGCATGCATGGATTTCGTAGACGGGTGTACTGTTTCGGATGGCTCAGTCATTATACGGCTGCAGTTTCTTCCCTGGTATGTGTGGCGGTTGTCACTGTCGTTATGGGATTGGTGCGGCAGGTTCCTTCTACCCAGCCTTCGGCAGATGTCATCGGCTTTTCGAAGATGCTTTCTTTCTGGCCGTTCGTGTTGCTTTATATCTGGCTGGTTACTGTCTTGGGACTGACCATTCTCCGTGTATGTATTCCTTTAAAATTGCGTAAGATTCCTTTTCTGCTGAATCATGTCGGCTTGTTTGTCGCCCTCTTGACGGCAACGCTGGGCAATGCAGATATGCAACGACTGAGAATGATTACCCAATTGGGCAAGACTGAATGGCGTGCCACGAATGAGGATGGCAAGCTGACGGAGCTTCCGCTTGCCATTGAACTGAAAGAATTCACCATACATGAATACCCTCCCAAGCTGATGCTGATAAATAATGAGACCGGGCAGGCACTGCCGAAGGATGTGCCGGAACATTTGCTGTTGGAAGAGAAGGTAGAACGGGGGAGGTTGCTGGATTGGGACATCTCTATCCTTCAATCCATTCCGATGGCTGCCTCTGTAGCTGCGGAAGATACCTTGAAGTTTACCGAATTCCATTCGATGGGAGCTACCTATGCTGTTTATCTGAAGGCGGTGAATGCTACCTCCGGACAGTCGAAGGAGGGATGGGTGAGTTGCGGTAGTTTCATGTTTCCTTATAAGGCATTGCGCTTGTCGGAACAGACCAGTCTGGTGATGCCCGAACGTGAGCCGCAGCGATTTGTTTCTGCTGTAACGGTTTATACGCAGTCAGGAGAGGTAGTGGAAGACACAATCGAAGTGAACCGTCCTTTGAAGATATTCGGATGGAACATTTATCAATTAAGCTATGACGAAACGAAAGGACGGTGGAGTGATGTCAGTGTTTTTGAACTGGTACGCGATCCCTGGCTTCCGGCTGTATATGCCGGCATCATAATGATGGTGCTGGGGGCAGTCTGCTTGTTTGTCAATGCACCGAAAGGAACAGAAGAAAGAAAGGAGGAGACGGTATGAGTTGGGATTATTTTGCTCTGTTTGCCATTGTCGCTTTACTTTTCTGGGGATTGGGAGCTTTCGCTGCATGGCGTGGTAAACGTCCGGTAGTGGTATACACTTTGACTTGTCTGGGCTTGGCTGTCTTTTTCAGCTTCATTGTCGGCATGTGGATTTCTTTGGAGCGTCCTCCGATGCGGACGATGGGGGAGACGCGTTTGTGGTATTCATTCTTTCTTCCATTGGCAGGAATCATCACTTACAGTCGTTGGAGGTACAAATGGATTCTCGGTTTCAGTTCCGTCTTGTCCTTGGTGTTTGTCTGCATCAATATTTTTAGGCCCGAAATACACAACAAGACGTTGATGCCCGCTTTGCAGAGTCCGTGGTTCACTCCTCATGTCATTGTCTATATGTTTGCCTATGCCATGCTGGGTGCCGCTACGGTGATGGCTGTCTACCTGCTGTGGTTCAAGAAAAAAGGAATTGAACGGCATGAGATGGCTTTGTGCGATAATCTGACTTATGTAGGACTTGCCTTCATGACACTGGGTATGCTGTCCGGTGCTGTCTGGGCGAAAGCTGCTTGGGGACACTATTGGGCATGGGATCCCAAGGAGACTTGGGCGGCGGCTACCTGGTTCTCCTATCTGGCATATATCCATTTCCGATTGGGATGCCCCGCGGCCTATCGTAAGGCACTGTTTGGCTTGCTTGTATCTTTTCTGTTGTTGCAAATGTGTTGGTATGGCATCAATTACTTGCCCTCGGCACAAGGAGTGAGTGTACATACGTATAACTTAAATTAAAATACTTATGAAAACAGTTTATTTGGCATTAGGCTTATTGCTGTTGCCCGGAATGTTGTGGGCACAAGGTTCGGAGAAAGAGAACGAATTCACCATGTCGATGCAAATCAGACCCCGTGCAGAATACCGTAACGGAGCACAGTTACCACGTTTCGAGGGAGACAAGGCTGCTTCATTTATCAACAACCGTGCACGTCTTTCCATGGAGTATAAACGTTCGGATTTGAGTATGAAGATTTCGGCCCAACATGTAGGCGTATGGGGGCAGGACCCGCAGATAGACACTAACGGGCGTTTCATTATGAACGAAGCATGGGCAAAACTCAACTTTGGTGCCGGTTTCTTTGCACAACTGGGGCGCCAGACCTTGTCTTATGACGACGAACGTATTTTGGGAGGGCTGGACTGGAATGTGGCCGGTCGCTATCACGATGCATTGAAGTTGGGCTATGCCAAGAATGCCCACCAACTGCATTTCATTCTTGCCTTCAACCAGAACAAGGAAAAGGCAAAAGGCGGTACCTATTATTATGACGGTGCACAACCTTATAAGAATATGCAGACCCTTTGGTATCATTATGCGGCGCAAACCCCCAACCTTGATGTCTCTTTGTTATTCATGAATCTGGGCCTGGAAACCGGTGATGCAGAAACAGAAACTTCCCATACCCGCTATTTGCAGACGTTCGGTACTTACGTGACTTATCAGCCGGAATCGGGAAATTGGCTACCTGTGCAGGCTGCTTTCTATTATCAGACCGGAAAGAACAAGAATGCGCAGAGTGTATCTGCCTTTATGGTAAGCGTGAAGGCTGCCTATGCCATAGACAAGCAATGGAGTGTGAGCTTGGGTTATGATTATCTGAGTGGCAGTGACGGGAAAGGTGACAAGTTCAAAGCATTCGATCCTCTTTACGGAACACATCATAAGTTCTATGGAGCGATGGACTATTTCTATGCTTCTGCTTGGCAGGGAGTAGCTCCCGGTTTGCAGGATGCCCAGTTGGGTGTCAACTTCAAGACATCCAAGCAGGTGAGTATGCAACTGAATTATCACTATTTTGCTACTGCTGCCAAGCTGGATGATGTAAAAAAGGGATTGGGTTCGGAGATGGACTATCAGCTTGACTGGAATGTGATGAAGGACGTGAAGCTTTCTGCCGGTTACTCCATTATGCGGGGTACGAAGTCTATGGACGTGGTGAAAGGCGGCGACCATAAACGCTGGCAGGATTGGGGCTGGGTATCTGTCAACATCAATCCGAGAATCTTGTTTGTAAAATGGTAGTTTAGATATACTCTTTCAGAGCTGCTTCATTCAATACCTCAATTTTCTTACCCGTCATTAGGATAATACCTTCTTTGGTCATCTTATTGATTTCCTTTGAAAGTGCCGGGCGGGTTACATTGAGGTATTCTGCCAGCTCAGATTGGGTATGCGCAATGGTGATGCTGGTAGAGTTGGAAATTCTGTTTTCAAACAGATAGACGACAAACCTTTCGCGGACTGTTTTGCGGGAAAGGGTTTTTAATCGCGAAACCGTGCAGGCATTGCAATTTCCCGTTATGCAAAGGAAGTTGTGCAGCACTTTGGGATCCTGGCTGATAAGCTTGAAGGTGGATTCTTTGGTGGCAGTGAATAGGATACAGTCTTCAATGGCAGTAAAAGTTGCCGGCAGTGTGGTGTTGCTGCCGAAGAGATGGGGAGTGGCAAAGGCCCGGGGGGCAACGATGTATTCTACCATAACTTTATTGCCCAGACCGTCTATAATATCTACACGCAATTTACCTTCCAATAGTATATATAGCTTCTTGCAGGGGGTGCCTTGCCGGGCAACTATATCTTTCTTGTCTATAGAATAGACTGAATATTCCAGTTTCTCAAGCAGCGATTGCTTGATATTATGTGGCAAATCCCTTAGTAGAGGGATTTGGAACAACAACTGTTCGTACTTTTCATCCAGTAGAATCTTTTCCATAGCTTTTTATTCTTGGACAAAGGTAAGAATAATATATAAGTGCGGACGTTTTTTATAAATACTTTTGGGCGGAGACTGCATTTATCCGCATTTCCTTCTCTTCCATTCGGATGCACCCTTCGCTTGCCAGTTCCGATAAGGCACGTGCCAGCGAGGGACGCGCCACTCCCAGTATTTGTGCCACTTCCTGCTGGTTGAGTATCGTGCCATGCATGCGTAGATAGTTCAGTATACGCGATTTCAGACTTTGTAGGGCAAAGGCATTTAGCTTTTTGGAGAGAAATAGGGTTCTGTCCGATACCAGTTGCAGAAAGTTGCGCATCACAGCGGGGTGTTGATGCAGGAATTCCAGGAAAATGTTCTTGTTTATAACGAGTATCTCACATTTCTCTTTAGCTTCGATATTTACCGGGAAGCGGTTTTCGGAGGCAAAGACAAAAGCCGGGGCAAGCAGTTGCGGGGCTTTCAGCGTTTCGATGGTGAGTTGCTTCCCCTCCGCACTGACCATTTGGGTACGCACACTGCCGTTGCACAATATGAATAGAGAACGATATGCTTCTCCCTGCATGGCAATGAAGTCAGCAGGTTTGTATTGCCTGTGTGCATGTTCGGGTGCCAGGATGAGGGATAATAACTCTTCTTCTGTTATGTCTTGGAAAGGAGGCATTTCCAATAATGTATGGATTTCCATTCTTTTTTTACTTTTTTGTGATTCGATGTAACATTCGTGACAGTTTGTGCGTTGTAGAACTCTCATCTTTGCACAAAGATAATGCAAATCGAATGCAATAGAACATAAGCCTGCTTATTTTTATTGCTGAGGTGCTGCTTATCTTATCAAAAGATTATGCAAACTTTTAAATGAATAGGAATATGGAACCAAACATGTTTTGTTATCAATGTCAGGAGACAGCCAAAGGAACCGGCTGTATATTGAAAGGTGTATGTGGAAAAGAAAGTCATACGGCTCAAGCTATGGACTTGTTACTGTTTGTAGTCAGGGGTATCTCTGTTGTTGCCGATACATTACGCAAGGCAGATTCTCCAGTCTCTGAAGAAGTGAATATTTTTGTGACGGATGCTTTGTTTTGTACTATCACGAATGCGAATTTCGATGATGAAAGCATCTTGAAACGGGTGGATAGGGGACTTGCTTTGCGTAATGGATTGATTCAAGAGGCCAAGCACAACAAAGTGTTCCTACCCCAAGTAGATGAACTGACTTGGCAGGGAACGCGTGACGACTATGCCGAGAAAGCGAAGACAGTAGGTGTTCTGCGTGAACAGAATGAAGACCTCCGTTCGTTGAAAGAATTGCTTGTCTATGGTTTGAAAGGTATGGCAGCTTATCTGGAGCATGCTATGCGCTTGGGATTCAATGATGATACAGTTCATGTTTTCATGCAGCGTGCACTGGCTACCATTGCGGTTGAGTCTCTATCGGCAGAGGAATGGGTGAAGCTGGTTCTCGAAGCTGGTGAGTTCGGAGTAAAGACAATGGCTCTACTGGATGCTGCCAATACCGGTACTTACGGTAATCCCGAAATTACAAAGGTGAATATCGGTGTGAAGAATCGTCCGGGAATTTTGATTAGCGGCCATGACTTGAAGGATATGGAAGAATTATTGAGACAGACAGAAGGTACGGGGATAGACGTCTATACACATGGTGAAATGCTGCCTGCCCACTATTATCCTGCTTTCAAGAAATATTCTCATTTTGTAGGCAACTATGGCAATGCCTGGTGGAAACAGCGTGAAGAATTCACTTCCTTCAACGGACCGATTCTGTTTACCACCAACTGCATCGTTCCTCCTTTGGCTAATGCAGTGTATAAAGAGCGTATGTTCATCACCAACTCTACCGGTTATCCGGGTTGCAAGTATATTGATAAGGATGCGGAAGGCAGGAAAGACTTCTCTGAAATCATAGAGATTGCCAAACAATGCCAGCCGCCGGTGGAGATAGAGCATGGAGAGATTATCGGTGGTTTTGCCCATAACCAGGTACTGCAACTGGCAGACAAGGTGGTAGATGCCGTGAAGACCGGAGCCATACGCCGCTTTATCGTAATGGCAGGCTGTGACGGACGTATGAAGAGCCGCGATTACTATACGGAGTTTGCCAAAGCCTTGCCGCAAGATACCGTTATCCTGACCGCAGGTTGTGCCAAATACCGCTATAATAAACTTGGTTTGGGAGACATCAACGGCATTCCCCGTGTATTGGATGCCGGACAGTGCAATGACAGTTATTCACTGGCCGTGATAGCCATGAAGCTGAAAGAAGTATTCCGGCTGAATGACATCAACGAACTTCCCATTGTCTACAACATAGCATGGTACGAACAGAAGGCGGTTATTGTATTGTTGGCATTACTGAGTCTCGGGGTGAAGGATATTCACTTAGGCCCCACATTGCCCGCTTTCCTTTCTCCGAATGTTGTGAAGGTACTGGTTGATATGTTTCATATCGCAGGTATCGGTAGTGTGGAAGATGATTTGAAAAAATTCGGATTATAAATAAAGATGGTAGGGTGTTATATCACCCTATCACTTTATCCTTTTATCACGTTATTTATCGCTTCTTCCGTTCCGCAGAATGGCCCGTGTGATTGTAGTTTTATGGTGCACATGGCGGCAGCAAAGCATCCCGCTTCCCGGTGGGATGCACCTTTGTTGCGCATATACAGATACCCCACCATATAGGTGTCTCCACATCCTGTTGCATCTGTAATCTGAAGGGCAGGATAGGCGGGGATTTCGTGAAATTCTCCTTGGGCATATATCAGCGAACCTTTATCTCCCAGGGTCAGCAGCACTTCCTTGACGCCCCAGTCTGCAATCAGCAATGCGGCTTCGTGCGGTTCACTGCATCCGGTCAGTACTTCCATTTCAGCTTCGTTGGCTTTCAGAATATGGATATACTTCAATGCTTCTTTCTTTTCCGGCCAGTCTACTGCCAGCACTTTTTCATTATCCACTTTGCGGAGAAATCCCTGCACATCTACCGAGAGGAGTCCCTTTCCGGACAAGAACTTGATGACCTCCAAAGAGAAGTCGTCGGCAAGCAGACTGCCCAAGTGGATAATCCGTGCATCGGTATCTTTCAAACCTTCCACGGTGAAAGGGTCTGCTTTTGCCGTGACACGTTGTGTACGTTCGTTCTGGTTTTCTCCATAAATATTCTCGAAACAGACGGAATGTGTGCTGTGCAAGGCTTTGACGGAAATACCTTCTTTCCGAATGTCTTCCACAATGCCCATGTCAGTATCAGCCAAAGCTGTTACCAATAAAAAATCGTTAGCATTCAAGTGCTTGATGGCATGTGCGAAGTAGAAGGAGGTGCCTCCCGGCATATATATGGTATTTTTAGGGGTTACGACTTTATCTTGGGTAATATAACCGATGCAACATAGACTGTGTGTGTTCATTTCTTTGTTGGCTTTTTATTGCTTTATTGTATTGATTCCGTAAATTGGGCGCGAAGATAGTGATTTAATAACAATTCGACTATATTTGCAGCTGTAAATGTAGCCTCATTGAATATGAATTCATTAAAAACGAAAAGAGTACGTATGATAGTTGGCATTATAGTGGGTATTGTGGCTGTTGCGGTCATAGTGGGATTCGTTTTTGTCAATCAGCCGAGTTTCGGGAGGGCTCCTCAAGGAGAACGGTTGGAGAGGATTAAGAAGTCGCCTCATTACAAAGACGGAGAATTCCGGAATCTGCACAGTACGATGATGATGACTTCCCAAAAGGGACGTTTGGGAGCTTTCTGGGGATTCTTGTTTAAGCAAGAAACCGATTTACGTCCTGAAAAAGAGATTCCGGTTATAAAGACGGACCTCAGCAAGATAAGCAAGGACGAGAATGTATTGGTATGGTTCGGACATTCATCCTATTTTATCCAGATAGACGGAAAGCGTATACTGGTAGACCCCGTATTTTGTGGGGCTTCTCCGGTTTCGTTTGTAAACAAGCCGTTCAAGGGGGCGGATGCCTACAAGCCTGCCGATATGCCGGAGATTGACTATCTGGTGATATCACATGACCATTGGGATCATCTGGATTATGAAACGGTGATGCAGCTGAAAAATCGGGTAGATAAGGTGGTCTGTCCTTTGGGGGTAGGTGAACATTTCGAGTATTGGGGATTTGAGAAATCATCCCTGGTTGAGCTGGATTGGTTTGAAGATACTGTACTGGATAAGGGATTTCTGCTTCATTGCTTGCCCGCCCGGCATTTTTCGGGCCGCTCGTTGAAAGCGAATCAGGCACTATGGGCCTCTTTCCTTATCGAAACCCCTTCGCAGAAGATTTATATGGGCGGTGATAGTGGATATGATACGCATTTTGCCGAAATAGGCAAGCAATATCCTGGCATTGACCTTGCCATATTGGAGAATGGGCAGTATAACGAAGATTGGAAATATATCCATACCATGCCCCAATATTTGGGACAAGTGGCCAGGGACTTGAATGCGGAAAAGATTCTGACTGTCCATCATTCCAAATATGCTTTGGCTAGACACCGCTGGGACGAACCGTTGAAGAATGCCATGAATCTGAAAGAGAAAGACTCTTTGAACGTGTTGATGCCTATTATAGGGGAAGTGGTCCGGTTAAAATAATGAACGATATTGATTAGCTATTGACGAGTTATTAACGGAAATATATATCCCTATCGAAAATAAAAGTAAGATAATATGTTGGAATTACCCGAAGTTATCACCCTGAGCAAACAAGTGAACAACGCCTTGAGCGGTAAAACAATCACGCAGGTATTCAATGCCACCAAACCGCATAAGTTTACGTTCTATAACGGCAATCCGTCGGAGTATGGTAAACTGCTCGTAGGCAAAACCATCCTTTCATCCGAAGGATATGGCATGTTTGTCAATTTCAATCTTTCGGATAATGTGATCATGAATATAGGCGACGGAGTCAGTGTCCGTTATTACAATGCGGGAGATAAGATTCCTGCCAATTACCAGTTGTTGCTGACGTTTAATGATGATTCATTCCTTGTCTTCACGGTTGTAATGTATGGTTTTATCAATGTTTATCCTGATAGCTATATCGACAATAAGTACTATAAATTGAGTCGGGAAAGCATTTCGCCGTTGAGCGATAAATACACCGAAGCGGAATTTGAGAAACTCGTTGCCGAAGCAAAGAAGACCCTCTCTGCTAAAGCTCTATTAGCAACCAATCAGCGTATTCCCGGTGTAGGTAACGGCGTAACGCAGGATATTCTGTTCAATGCACGGATAAATCCCAAACAGAAAGTGCTACTTCTGTCGGATAATCAGAAAGACGTTCTTTTTAATGCTCTAAAAGAAACATTGGTGGATATGACGTTCGAGGGCGGACGCGATACGCAAACAGATCTTTATGGCAACGCCGGAGGTTACAAAACCATTCTTTCTGCCAAAACATGGAAGAATCCTTGTCTCCGTTGTGGCAGTACCATCATAAAAGAGGCTTATATGGGTGGTTCGGTATATTATTGCCCAACGTGTCAACAGATAAAAGAATAAATGTCCACATTCTGTTAGCTCCCTTTATGTACGATGCAAGGAATTAATATTCTGTATAACAGTTTATTAATTCCTTGTATCGCATTCTGTTAATATCGTGTCTACACGATATTCGTATCCTGCGAACACGATATGAATATCTTCTTTTCTTTATACTTTGTACGGACAAAAGGGGTGTTTTATAAAGCCCGCCCTTTGTAAACGTTTGACTGGGACAATGGAACCAGGACTCCGTTCAGCGTCAGGGTATTCGAATTGAAGTTCGGGCTGATTCTTGCCGATGCATTATTGCCGCCGTTGGTCAGTGTGATATACACTTGTGCGGATATTCCGATGCCTTGTACGCTGAAGCTGCAATTCACGTTTCCCTTTTTGTCGGTCGTGATTTTCATTTCCTTTCTGCTGCCGTCCACTGTGATGCCGCCTATTCCGTTGGGGCCTGCAAGGGCATTGTTGGCAGCTATTTGTACGGATGCGTGTTCACCGTCCATCAGAACGAAGTTTGTTGTCGATGAAACAAATGCGCTCCGTCCTCTCTTGAACACCAGCTGGTCTGCTTCCAATACAAACTTGCCCTCTTTCAATGCCTGGACGGCAATGGCATAGTTCCTTTCATTTTCCGCTTTTTCGCGTGCTTTCTGGGCTTCGCGTTGGGCTTTACGCTCTGCTTGGCGTGTTTCGCTGCTACTCTGTGCATACATCAGGGTCGATGCACTTACCAACACCAGTGTGATTAATGTAATGATTCGTTTCATAATTGTTCTTTGTTATTTAGTTAAGACCTTCTGGTTAATTAACAAATGAAAAACCAAAAAGATGCAGCTTGAATCTTAAATAAGCGTAAGACTTAACACTTCTTTGGTTTTGTTGGAAGTTCGTATTAAATTTCTTCCAAGGCATAATACTGGTAATCCCGGAGAATGGTCTGAAGAAAGTTTTCCGGGTTACTGTCATGAGGAGTGATGGAGAGAAGTTCCTGCACTTTTTTCGCAAGGGAGGCAATGCGGCGTGTACGGTCTTTCTTACCCGATTGCAGGGTCCGGGTAATGACGTTGATTTGCTCCAATGACAAGTCGGAAGCTTGTGGATAGGTAGGTCGGTAGTCTTTGGTCAGGTAGTCGAACTCATCGAGGCTGACGTGTATCTTGCGGTAATTCTTTTCCTTGATTACCATGGTGCCGGCGGCAAGGTCTCCCATTCGCTGGCTGTTTTGGGTCAAAAGGACGACCAGAAGTCCCAGACCACCGGTCACCGGTCCGTCGATAGGGAAGAGAAGCCATCGGAGCAGGTACGAGCCTATGCCGGGCGTGGAGCCGTCTGCCTTTACGACACGAATGTTCATCAGCCGCTTGCCGAAACTTTGTCCCTGGTTGAACATTTCGCAGAGAAATGCATAAAGCAAGACTGGCAGGTAGACAATGGTAAAAAAGAAAAGCATCGTGAAATCAGAGGGTAGATGAATCCGTGAAAACAAGGCCAAAGTAGAAAATACATAGAATCCGAGCAGAATATAATCTATGGCCAGTGCAATGAGCCGCTCACCGATACTGGCAGGCGTTTGACTGATGCGGACAAATTGTCCGGTGATAATTGTAGATTCTGCCATTCCTGATAAAACATTTTTAGTATTTCATTGCAAATATATCATTATTCTCTTATTTTTGTTACCTATTTCAGACAAAACTTCTCTGAAATAGTCATGGGGTATGAAAGAAGTGACGTTTATCCGGCAGAACATCGAAAAATGGAAACGAGCAGAAACAATGGTGGAGCAGGCGGAAAGTCTGTCTCCCGATGAACTTGCCGACGCATATACGGAGCTTACGGCAGATCTGGCTTTTGCCCAAACGCATTTCCCCGCTTCCCGCATCACTATCTATCTGAACAATCTTGCCTCGGCATTGCACAACCGCATTTATAGAAACAAGCGCGAGAAATGGTCAAGAATTATCACCTACTGGACCCGTGAAGTGCCTTCGGCCATGCACGATGCACGCCGTGAGCTGGTGGCTTCCTTCATTATATTTGTGGTCAGCGCATTGATAGGAGTGGTATCCGCTGCCGGAGACCCCGATTTTGTGCGTTTGATTTTAGGAAACTCCTATGTGGATATGACTTTGAACAATATCGCTAATGGTGAACCTATGGCTGTATATAACGGTTCCTCCGAGTTCCCCATGTTTCTGAGTATCACGCTGAACAATATCATGGTCTCCTTCAACTGCTTTGCCATGGGGTTGCTGACCAGTTTTGGCACCGGATACATGCTCCTTAACAATGGTATCATGATAGGGGCTTTCCAAACCTTCTTTTATCAGCACGACTTGCTTTGGGAGTCCTTCCTTGCCATTTGGCTGCACGGGACACTCGAAATCTGGGCGATTATTGTAGCCGGTGCCGCCGGTCTTGCCCTGGGCAACGGATGGCTCTTTCCCGGAACCTATTCAAGGCTGGAATCTTTCAAACGGGGAGCCAAAAAAGGACTGAAAATAGTGGTGGGTACGGTACCCGTATTCATCATGGCAGGATTTATAGAAGGATTCGTTACCCGCCATACCGAACTTCCGGATGCTTTGAGGTTCGGCTTTATTCTACTCTCTTTGTCGTTTATCTTTTTTTATTATATTTATTTACCTAACAGAAAGAAGCATGGAAGCACAGAAACCTAAAATCGCACTGTATGTACAACGTTCTTTTGGAGAGAAACTAACTGCTACCTTTGATTTTATCAAAGAGAATTGGAAGCCGTTGATGAAATTCACCACATATCTGATGTTGCCGCTTTGTCTGCTTCAGGGACTGAGCCTGAACGGGCTGATGAGCGGTACAATGGCTCTGGGTGATATGACCGGAGGCTCGTTCGACTCTTCTGTTGTCGGAGCGTCCATCATGGCACTGGTGACTTATTACAGTCTGTATGCCGTTCTCTATCTGCTAGGAACTGTCATGCTGACCTCTTTGGTCTACGCATTGGTCCGTACTTACAATGAACGGGAAGAACGCTTGGAGGGAGTGACGTTAGGGATGCTGAAGCCCTTGTTGTTCCGTAATGTCAGAAGGGTATTTCTGATAATGATTATCGGTGTGCTTTTGGTGCTGTTTGTAGGGCTTATTGTTGGTTTTATAGCCACCGTCATTCCGTTCATGGCGATTGCGTTCTTGTTCGTTCTGCTCGTTGTGGTGGTGTCTGTGCCACTTGCTATTTGGGCTCCAGTCTATCTGTTCGAAGATATCTATATCATAGATGCCTTGAAGAAGGCCTACCGACTGGGTTTCGCTACCTGGGGAGGTATCGTACTGATTTCCATTGTTATGGGATTCATCGCCGCCATCTTGCAGGGAGTGACGATGATTCCATGGTATATCGGGACTATTGTGAAATATATCTTTGCAATGACTGATGCAGGTGGCGGTGCCACTGTATCGGCAGCCTATAGCTTTGTGCTTTATCTGCTGGCGGTGGTCCAGGCATTCGGCGTTTATATGTCCATGATTTTCTCATTGCTGGGACTGGCTTATCAATACGGTCATGCTTCGGAAAAGATAGATTATGTGATGGTGGAGAGTGATATTGACAATTTTGATAAACTCTGATAACGGACTATGAATATGGCTCCGGCTGATACACTGGTTTGTGATACTGCACAGGTTGCCGCTTGGCAGTCTGACCCGGCGTTTGCTTACAGTCGTGAGTTGATAGCTCCCGAAATTAATGTACTTGAGTGGTTCAGCAGATGGTTCGGCAAGCTGCTGGACAAGATATTCGGGAATACGTTGGTGGCAGAATATTCGGAGGTCGTATTGATATGCATTGCCGTTCTTATCCTGGTATTGGTCATTTGGTTTGTGTACAAGAAGCGTCCGGAACTGTTCATGCGTTCGCGCAAGAGTACCCTGCCCTATACAGTGGGGGAGGACACCATCTATGGAGTGGATTTTGCGGAAAGAATTGCCGATGCGCTTGCCCGGACGGATTATCGGGAGGCGGTGCGTTTGCTCTATCTGCAGACGCTGAAACAGCTCAGCGATGGAAAACGTATAGACTGGCAGTTATATAAAACGCCAACACAATATATCTATGAAGTCCGTCTGCCAGCTTTCCGCCAAATGACCAACCATTTTCTACGAGTACGTTACGGAAATTTTGAAGCGACCGAAACTTTGTTCCATGCGATGCGGGATTTGCAGAAAGAAGTGGAGAAAGGAGGGGCGGCATGAAGGGGAACCATTGGTTTATAGCCGGTATCATTGTTTTTCTGGTGTTGATGTTTGCGATAGAGTGCCGTCTGCCAAAGAAGTTTGTCTGGAACCCTACGTTCAGCCATTATGACAAGCAACCGTTCGGCTGTGCCGTGTTCGATAGCCTGCTGTCTTCATCGTTGCCGAAGGGATATTCGTTGTCGAGAAAGACTTTTTATGAACTGGAGCAGGAAGATACGACGCTCCGCCGCGGAATACTGGTTGTTACCGATAACCTGCATTTGACGGATGTAGATGTGGAGGCGATGTTGAAGATGGCGGGACGGGGAGACCGGATTATGCTGGTGGGGAGCTCTTTCAGCCGTATTTTGAAAGATACGCTGGGATTTGAGTGCAGCTATTCCTATTTCAGTCCGTCGGCTTTGAAAAAATATGCCACTGCATTGCTTTCGAAAGACAGTTTGTGCTGGGTGGGGGATTCGGCGGTTTATCCGCAGCAGACTTTCTGTTTCTATCCCCAACTTTGTCAGTCTTATTTCTTTGCAGATTCCATTTCTAGTAAAGTGTTGGCGGAAAAAACTGTTACCGGAGAAGCTGCTCATCCGGTTGCCATGTCGGTTTCTTGGGGAAAGGGGGAAGTTATACTGGCTTCCACTCCCCTGCTTTTTACGAACTATGGTGTGCTGGATGGGAAGAATGCGGCTTATCTTTTTCGTATATTGTCCCAGATGGGTGGATTTCCCATTGTCCGTACCGAAGGCTATATGAAAGAAACAGCCCAGGTACAGATGTCTCCTTTTCGCTATTTCCTTTCGCAGCCGCCGCTTCGCTGGGCATTGTACTTGAGTATGGTTTCCATCCTGCTCTTTATGATATTTACAGCCCGCAGGAAGCAGCGCGCCATTCCGGTTATCCGCGAACCGGAAAATAAGTCTTTGGAGTTTGCAGAGTTGATAGGTACTCTTTATTATCAGAAGAAGGACCATGCTGACTTAGTCCGCAAGAAATATCTCTATTTTGCGGAGGAACTGAGGAGGGAAATACAAGTGGATGTGGAGGAAGTGGCAGAGGATGAGCGCTCTTTCGGCAGGATTGCCCGGAAGACGGGTATGGAAGCGGGGGAAATAGCCGTGTTCATCCGCGAGGTGAGGCCGGTGGTGTACGGAGGGCGCAGCATCTCTGAGAAGGAGATGAAACGGCTTGTCGATAAAATGAATGAAATAATCAATCATATATAAAGAAGATATTTATGGAAGAGAACACAGAAAAACGGGTGGACTTGACTCTCTTTTCCGAGAAGATACAAGCGTTGAAGGACCGGATTGCTACGGTCATAGTGGGGCAGGAGCAGATAGTGGACCTGGTACTGACGGCTGTCCTGGCAAACGGCCATGTGTTGCTGGAGGGAGTGCCGGGGGTGGCAAAGACACTGCTTGCCCGTCTAGTGGCACGCTTGATTAAGGCGGACTTCAGCCGCATTCAGTTTACTCCGGACTTGATGCCGAGTGATGTGTTGGGTACTACGGTCTTCAACATGAAAACCAATGACTTTGGCTTTCATCAAGGACCGGTGTTTGCCGACCTCGTGCTGGTGGACGAGATAAACCGCGCTCCCGCCAAGACGCAGGCAGCCTTGTTCGAGGTTATGGAAGAACGGCAGGTCAGCATTGACGGTACCACGCATCAGATGGGAGAACTCTATACGATTCTGGCAACCCAGAATCCGGTGGAGCAGGAGGGGACTTATAAGTTGCCTGAAGCGCAACTGGACCGCTTCCTGATGAAAATAACCATGGGATATCCCTCATTGGAGGAGGAGGTGGACATCCTGGAGCGCCACCACGCCAATGCTTCGTTGGTGAAGTTGGAGAGCCTGACGCCCGTGCTCACAAAAGAAGAACTGCTTTCGTTGCGCAGGCTGATGGAACACGTGTTTGTAGACCGCACGCTGCTTCAGTACATCGCGTTGATTGTACAGCAGACGCGTACCAGCAAGGCTGTATATTTAGGAGCTTCTCCGCGTGCGTCCGTGGCAATGATGCAGGCCTCCAAGGCATATGCACTGTTGCAGGGACGTGACTTTGTGACACCGGAGGATATTAAGTTCGTTGCTCCGTATGTGCTTCAGCATCGCTTGATATTGACAGCGGAAGCCGAGATGGAAGGCTATTCGCCGGTAAAGGTGACGCAACGTCTGATTGATAAGGTGGAAGTGCCGAAGTGAGACTGGGCCGCCGATTCTATATTGCTCTTGTTCTGATAGTCCTGCTGACGGGTATCGGGTACGTCTTTGCTCCATTCTTTGCAATCGGGCAGTGGGCGCTTTTTGTTTTGGCGGTGTCGGCGTTGGTGGATGGGGTGATGCTCTATCGTATTCGCGGCATCCGGGCATTCCGCCAGTGTGCTACCCGCTTCTCCAACGGAGATGAAAACACCGTGAACATACGTGTGGAGAGCAGTTATCCGCATCCGGTGGCTGTGGAAGTGGTGGATGAGATTCCTTTTGCATTCCAGTTGCGGAATATTGATTTCCGGATGAGGCTTCAGGCGAATGAGGGCAGGACGATTACGTATCATCTGCGTCCTACGCGGCGGGGGATTTACTCTTTCGGACGGATTCGGGTGTTTGTGGCAGGCAGAATGGGATTGCTTTTCCGCAGATATACTTGCGATGCTCCGCTGGATGTCAAGGTATATCCGTCCTATCTGATGCTCCATCGGTATGAGTTGCTTGCTATCAGCGACAACTTGACGGAATTGGGCATCAAACGTATCCGCAGGGTGGGGCATCATACGGAGTTCGAACAGATAAAGGAGTATGTGAAAGGCGACGATTACCGCACGATAAACTGGAAAGCAAGCGCCCGGAGGCACGAACTTATGGTAAATGTCTATCAAGACGAGCGTTCCCGGCAAATCTATAACGTGATAGACAAGGGGCGGATTATGCAGCAGGCATTTCGCGGGATGACCTTGCTGGACTATGCTATTAATGCCTCCCTGGTTCTTTCGTACGTTGTCATGCGGAAGGAGGATAAAGCCGGACTGGTAACGTTTAATGAGCACTTTGATACATTTATCCCCGTCTCCCGACAGCCCGGACAAATGCAGGCGTTATTGGAGAACCTTTACAGCCAGCAGACTACTTTTGGGGAGACCGACTTTTCCTCATTGTGCGTACATTTGAACAAGCGCGTCAACAAACGCAGTCTTTTGGTGCTGTATACCAATTTTTCCGGCATCGGCAGCTTGAATCGCCAGTTGGCTTATTTGCAGCAGTTGAACCGCCAGCACCGGTTGCTGGTCATCTTCTTCGAAGATGCCGCTCTGAAAGAGTACGTCGCCACTCCTGCGAGGGATACGGAAGGGTATTACCGCCATGTCATTGCCGAGAAATTTGTATTCGAGAAACGGCTGATAGTCTCCACCTTGAAGCAGCACGGCATCAGTGCTGTGCTAACTACACCGGAAAATCTTTCTGTGGACGTGATAAACAAGTATCTGGAGATGAAGTCACGTAGCCAGATATAAAAACAGTAACTAAGGTTATATAATCCGTAATAAGGGTAGTGAAGATGTCTGGATTTTCCTCTAATTTTGTAATTGGTATATTGTGAAGGTGTGGAAAACATATCCTTAAGATTTTAGATATCTGAAGTTACAATAATGAGAATGACTTTATAGGTGATGAAAGACAATACATTGGACATAAAGACCGTATGTGAATGTAACCGGTGCCTGGGATGTAAAACGTTGCATCCTCAGGTAAGCATTATTAATCTGGAAAATCCTAGTGTGTATCAGGATGCTGTGAAGTTTGAATTCTATGCCATCCTACTGATTGAGGACTGTGAAGGGGATTGTGACTGCTGCGGACGGAAATATTATGATTATTCCAATGCTACGATGGTATTTCTTACTCCCGGCGAGATATTCCGGATGAACAAGAACAATACGCTTCCGGACAAAGGCTGGTTGCTGGCATTTCATCCCGATTTATTGCTTTGTACTACGCTAAAGAATCATATCGACAACTATACTTTCTTTTTCTACCGCAAGGAGGAGGCGTTGCATCTGTCACAGCGCGAAACAGCCAAAGTGACGTGTTGCCTTGAGAATATCGAGGATGAACTTCATCATTCCATTGATATGCATAGCAATACCATCTTGTCCCGTCACATCGAATTGCTGCTGGATTATTGCTCACGTTACTATGAGCGGCAATTCATCACCCGTGAGAATAAGAACAAGATGATTCTGGGGAAAATGGAAGGGATATTGGACGAGTATATCACTTCCGGAAAGTTGCAGGAGGGGAAGCTGCCCACTTCCGGATGCTGTGCCGAAAAACTGAATCTTTCGACGGCTTACTTTGATGATTTGCTGAGGTTTGAGACGGGTAAGACATTGGCTGAATACTTCCAGTTCAAATGCTTGTACACGGCCAAGAAAATGTTATCGGAAGGTGGTAATACACCTGCTGCCGTAGCGCGTCGGCTGGGCTATCCGAGTGTGCAATATTTCAGTCTGGTGTTTAAGAAAGCAACGGGAGTTGCACCGAATGAATATAGATATTCACAAAATTGAGATGATGCAGATAGAATGAATTTATTAGACCAAAATATTTTATAATGGAGACCAAAGCTATATTTTTAGATGTAGACGGAACATTGGTGAGTTTCGACACTCACCGCGTTCCGCAGTCGGCTATCGAAGCGTTGCAGCAAGTTCATGAATCCGGTATAAAAATCATAATAGCAACTGGGAGGGCGTTTACCGATCTTCACGAACTTGAAGAGATTCCATACGATGCAGTGATAGCTTTGAATGGGTCCGATTGTGTACTGAGAGATGGCACTCCTATATCTAGTAAACAGATTCCCGAAAAGGATTTTCAGAGGGTACTGGTATTGGCTCAACATTATGGGTTTGCTCTGGCTATCGAAACGAATAAAGGTATTTTTGTCAACGAACTCAACCCGACCGTCATCGAATTGGCCAGGCTGGTCAATCACCCTACACCGCCGGTGGCAGACATCGAAAAAGAGTTTATGGGAGGCGAATGTTGTCAGTTATGCATATATTGTGATGAAGAAATGGAAAAAGAAGTAATGGCACAACTTCCCGGACTTTCTGTTTCCAGATGGAACCCTTTCTTCGCGGATGTCAATGTGGCGGGAGTAAACAAGGCTATGGGTATCAATGAGTTTGCTTCCTATTATGGATTTGATGTTTCAAGAACCATCGCTTTTGGTGATGGCGGGAATGATATTTCCATGATTCGTGCAGCCGGGATGGGAATAGCTATGGGAGGAGCTTCCGAGGCTGTGAAAAGCGTTGCCGATTATATAACGGAGGCGGTGGATGAGAATGGTGTCCGGAACGCCTTGGTTCGTTTCGGTATTCTGGAATAAAAATCGGCTATCAAAACTGATGAAAACTATAGTCTGTAAATATTATGCTTTTTAGAAAAATTACTTAAAGGATTTAATTTTAGCATCAATATTTTTAATTTGGAGGAATCTAAGTCATTTGACCAATATTTTGAGCGGATATTGATTAGTAAAGATACATTTTTGATTAAGGAAGGAGAAATAGAAAGATATAGTTATTTCGTTTTTGATGGGATATTGCGTTGTTGGCTTTTGAATCATAAAGGGGAAGAGTAAATTTTTTGGTTTTGTAAAGAAGGTACGTTTTCAATGTCGAACATGTCTTTTACCTTACAAACATGATCTGCATTTAATGTGCAGACAATTGTAGATAGCGTTATTTACCGAATAGACAAGAAGCGAGTAGATGAACTGTATACTGCTATTCCTAAGGTAAAAACTGTATTTGAAGATTTGAATGCTATACTACTGAGTAAACTCTTGAAAAGAAATATCGACTTGATTAAATATTCTCCTGAATAGTATTATCTACAGATGATTGAAGGATATGGCATTACATTAAACTATATACCACTCAAAGATATAGCTTCTTATTTGGGTATCATGCCACAAGTACTAAGCAAAATCCGTAAACGTATTTTTTAACTTGGGTTCAGTGTATTGAATGTATAAGTTCCGAACTTTGCGGTTTTAAATAGCAATTACAATTATGATTAGAAAAATTAAAGTTACGGATTATCCACGTTTGATAGAAATTTGGGAAAGTGCAGTATTGAGTACACATGATTTTCTTAAAGAAGAAGATTTTCTATACTATAAGGAACAGCTTCCGGTATATTTTCAGTATGTCATTCTATTCGGGTTTGAACAGGAGGGAATCTTAATCGGATTTATGAGAATTGCAGAAGGAAATCTTGAAATGTTGTTTATTACCAATAATTATTGAGGCACAGGAATTGGGGAAAAACTGGTTACTTATGCCATAAATCATTTGCAGGTAACGAAAGTCGATGTGAACGAGCAGAATATTCAAGCTGTCGGTTTTTATAAATATATAGGCTTTAGCGTATACAAAAGGTCCGATTTGGACGGAGAAGGTAAAGAATATCCTATTTTACACATGCAGTTGTAGTTCGTAAGTCAGACCCCGATTTTAAAAATCATCATTTTTGCCAGCACTACTTTTTCTTCTCATATTCGGCTTTAACTATCTGACAGCAAGAATTTAACCACGTGTTTTTTTCTGTTTTTTTTGTTTATAATAAATAATATTTGTTAATGTCTATTTCGGGCTTATTTTCCGTTTTCTTTGTGCAAATATGGTGATTAAGGGGCGAACTCCGTTGTCTATAGTGCCGGAAGTATGGCTTTGGCTCCCCGTATATGGGCATTTTTTCCCTTCATGTCCTGTGTGTAATGCAGAGAAGCTTGGCGCATAATTCCCGAAACCTTATTACAAAACTTCGTCCCACGCATGTGTGCTCGCCGGTTTGCCTGCGTGAACTGTCGAGCCCACGTGCGTGGGACGAGGGTTTACATGAACCTTCATAATAAAAAGCATGGGACATACGTGGATTCTGCCTATACCTTCTTCCAGTTTTGTCCCTATCCGGAGGACGGTCTGCCCATTCATTGCTGCTCAGTTTCTTATTCTTGTGATGTAAGTCTGAGAAAGCTGAAACTCGAAAATTGCTTATGCACCGGATATTTCGGGTCCCCATTTTTGCCGGAGCGAGAAAAAGAAAAAGCTCTGAAATACTTGAATTTCAGAGCTTTGCTTTAATTTGCTATTTGCTTTCGCGGTGCGTACGGGACTCGAACCTACAATTTTTCAAAATATCATAAACTTGTAACTATTTACTAATAAACAGCTTATTACGATTGATTCATATCGTAAAATATCACTCGAAATCTTTTGCTATCTTAATAATTGGGTGTATATTTGGGTGCTAATTTAATTACACCCGAATATGAATATAAAGAGAAACATCATCTTTTCTTTGGAAAGCCGGAAGAAGAACGGCGTACCAATCGTAGAGAATGTGCCTATCCGTATGCGTGTGATATTTGCCAGCCAGCGCATCGAGTTTACAACGGGCTACCGCATCGACGCAGCCAAATGGGACACCGACAAACAGCGTGTAAAGCCGGGCTGCACCAACAAGCTGAAACAGAGCGCATTCGAAATCAACACCGACCTGCTGCGCTACTATACGGAAATACAGAACATCTTCAAGGAGTTCGAGGTTCTGGGAACCATGCCTACCACCGCACAAGTGAAGGAGGCTTTCAACAGCCTGCACAGCGAAAAGAGGGAGGAGGAACAGCAGAAGCCCCTGACGTTCGCACCTATGGAGGTGTTCGGGGAGTTCATCAAGGAATGCGGGACACAGAACGGCTGGTCTGACGCCACCTATGAGAAGTTCGCCGCAGTAAGGAAACACCTTGAGAAGTTCGACAAGAAACTGACTTTCGAGGCACTGGATGAACCCAAGCTGACAAGCTACGTGAATTTCCTCAAGGACGTGGAAGGCTTGCGCAACACGTCCACCATGAAGCAGATAGCCTACCTGAAATGGTTCCTGCGATGGTGCACCAAAAAGGGGTACTGCATGAACAACGCCTACGAGAGCTTCAACCCGAAGCTGAAAAGCGTCCAAAAGAAAGTGATATTCCTCACATGGGAAGAATTGAACAAGCTGAAAGGCTACAAGATACCCCCGACCAAACAATATCTCGAACGGGTAAGGGACGTCTTTCTGTTCTGCTGTTTCAGTGGGCTGCGCTATTCGGACGTATACAACCTCAAACGGAGCGACATTCGGGGCGGGCATATAGAAATCACCACCGTAAAGACTGCTGACCGCCTTGTCATCGAACTGAACAACCACAGCAGGGCGATACTTGACAAATACAAGGACGTGGAGTTTGAAGGACACAAGGCACTTCCGGTCATCAGCAATCAGAAGATGAACGATTATTTGAAAGAACTGGGAGAACTTGCGGAAATCAACAACCCGGTAAGCGAGACCTACTACAAGGGCAGCGAGCGTATAGACACCGTTACACCCAAATACGCGCTGCTGGGAACCCATGCCGGAAGACGGACATTCGTCTGCAACGCGCTCGCGCTCGGCATTCCCGCACAAGTGGTGATGAAGTGGACGGGACACAGCGACTACAAGGCGATGAAGCCCTACATAGACATAGCCGATGACGTGAAGGCAAACGCAATGAGCAAGTTTAACCAATTGTAACTACAATAATATCATGGAAGAAAGAATAACGTCAATGATACCCCGCTACGGGAAACTCAACAAGATATACACCGAAATAATATCCGGGGACAGTTTCTCTTTTGAGAAGCAGCAGTTCATTTCCGATTTTTACAGAGAGTACGGGGATACGCAGACCTTTGAGACGGCACTTATCAGCCTCATGCTTGAAATGGACGCCGCGCACTTCTCCATATTGCTTAACAGCCTGAAACGTGAGATTGAAAGCAACATTTCAACTTACAATACCTGCAAGGAGTTTTTCGACCGTCTTGATACCGGATATGTCTGCCGACAGCATGAAAGCCGTTTTGACTGGGGTATTGACAGACAGATGAAAGTCACAAACGGATATTACCGGGAGCTTATGGAGGCGAACGGCTCTCTGGAGGCAGTGGGTTTCAGGGAACACGACCATCAAGAAGAGGAACTGCTGGAAAGAAGGTACGAACGGTGCAAACGGGAATACGACAAGGAGAAAGCCAAACTGGATGAACTGTACAGGCAGAAGGAGCAGGCAAGGCGGGAAGCCCTGCAATGCCTGCAAAACCGTTGCGGGGACATTTGCAGGTTGGGCGGCTCACTATTGGCAATCCTTGAAAAATACCTGACCGACCAAAAGAAAAAGGAAAGGGAGGAAAAGGGAATTTCCTCATCCGGTACCACCCCAGCAAGCCCATCCGCCTATTTTCCCATGCGGTTGCTGTCAGCCATTTATGAGAAATGCAACGGTGAACAGTTTGAAACCGTTTCCGAACTGGACTTCTACGCCAACCTAAACCTGCAACCATGCGAAGGCAGACTGAAAATAAGACCGAGGGAGAAGGCACGTGTATGCTATCTCATTTTCCTTATGGGTGAAACGCTGCCCAAACCGGACAGAGAGAAATGGAAAGAGGACATCATGAACCTGTTGGGAATAGACGATGCATACTACAAGTCAAAATACAAAGAGCCCGTTTCCGATTTCCCCAGTGACAGCAACCAGGAATTTGCAAGGGAAATGCGGTCAGTATTCCGATAGTCGGTGACATGTCCCGACATTCCACGATACCACCACTTTTACCACTCAAAATAATTCTTGCCACTTTTTATTACATGCTGATATTTAATAAGATAGCGTGATATTCAAATCACGCTATCCACATCCTTACCACCCGTACCTGGAAGTAACTTTGCACTGTTCGAACGAGGTAAAAAGCCCATGCGCAGGGCTTGCAGTGTAAACTTAATCTTATCAAAAAAATGGAAGTGAAAAACCTATTGTCAAAACCCGTATGGCAGATGACGGGCGAGGAATTTATATTCCTGAACCGCCACGCCTTGCAGGAAAATAAAGTGAGAACGGTGCAATCCGCAGCCGACAAGGACAAAAAATACGTGTACGGGATAGGCGGCATAGCCCGGCTGTTCGGGTGCAGCATACCCACAGCAAACCGCATCAAGAAAAGCGGGAGGATAGACAGAGCCATTACGCAGATAGGGCGCAAAATCATCGTCGATGCGGACATGGCGCTGGAACTGGCAGGACGCAAAAGCGGGGGACGCGGATAAGGAGGTGTAGTATGGACAACAAGGAAAGAAACATCACCTCCGAAGAGGCGGTAATCCTATGGCATGCCTCGCGGCTTGACCTCTCGAAAAACCACGAGCAGGCGCCCGAAATCCTGAAAGTGCAGGGCTCCGTCATCGGCACACTGGGAAATTTCAGCGCGTCAATCGGAAAAGCCAAAAGCAAGAAGACGTTCAACGTCTCCGCAATCGTGGCGGCTGCGCTGAAAAACGGGACGGTACTGAACTATACGGCGGAACTGCCCGAAAACAAACGGAAAATACTCTATGTGGACACCGAACAGAGCACCTACCACTGTGAGATAGTGGCAAGGCGCAGCCTTCGCATGGCGGGACTGCCGACCGACAGCAACCATGAGAACCTCGAGTTCCTCGTCCTGCGGAAGTACACGCCCGAAGAGCGCATAGCAATCGTGAGGGAGGCAATCTATCGGACTGAAAACGTCGGGCTGGTAATCATCGACGGAATACGAGACATGGTGTATGACATCAACAGTTCCAGCGAGTCCACAAAGGCAATCTCCCTGCTGATGACATGGACGGGTGAAAGGAATATCCACATTCACACCATACTGCACCAGAACAAGGGGGACGAGCATGCAAGGGGGCACATCGGAACCGAACTCAGCAACAAGGCGGAAACGGTGCTGCAAGTAGAAAAGGACGAGAAGAACCCCGGTGTAAGCACAGTCAAAACCGCACATATCAGGGCAGTGGACTTCGAGCCATTTGCTTTCCGCATCAACGGGGAGGCACTGCCCGAACTGCTGGAGGACTACCAGTTCAAGGACAAGGACGAGACAAAAGGGAATAGAGGGAAGTTCGATCCGTATAGGGACATCACCGAACAGCAGCACCGCATCGCACTGGAAGCGGCATTCACCCTGAAAGACGAATACGGTTACAAGGAACTTGAAGGGGCTTTGCGGGAAGCATACGCCTCTGTCGGTGTCAGACTCAGTGACCACAGACTGCGTGACCTCATCACCGTATTGAAAAACAAGCGGATGATAGTGCAGGAGAACGGAAGGAAATACACCTTCAAGCCGGACTTCCACTATTAGCGGCGCAGACTGGAAACCGCTTCACTTCAACTGGGGTATATATATGGTGAAGTGAAGTGGAATATTCCGGAATATGGTAAAAACCGCTTCACTTCATTCCCGTACCTATATATACGGAAGTGAAGTGAAGCGGACATATACAGACCGTACCGCAAACATGTACGGGCGAAAAGAAAAAACAATATCCACTTAAACAGAAATCTACATGAATACGAATGAAGCGAAGCGGATACGCATAGAAGAATATCTGCACACTCTTGGCTACAACCTGGTAAGACGGCAGGGAGACAGCCTATGGTACAAGTCACCGTTCAGGGACGAGCAGGAACCGTCCTTCAAGGTGAACATGGAACGCAACCTATGGTACGATTTTGGCGCGGGCAGGGGCGGGAACATCATCGCACTGGCGCGGGAACTATACGCATCCGACAGCCTGCCCTACCTCTTGGAACGGATAGCGGAGCAGGCACCCAGCGTGCGCCCAGTCTCCTTCTCTTTTGGCGGGCAACCATTCTCAAAACCGAGCTTCCAGCAGTTGGAGGCGGTACCGCTTTCTTCCCCCCGCCCTATTGTCCTATCTGCGGCAGAGGGGGATAAATACGGAACTGGCAAAAAGAGAATGCAGGGAGGTGCGCTATCTGACTGGCGGCAAACCCTACTTTGCCGTTGGTTTTCTCAACCGTTCGGGAGGCTACGAGATACGCAACAAGCTGTTCAAGGGCTGCATAGCACCGAAGGACATCACCCACATACGGCAGGAACAGCCGAAGGAGACCTGCTACCTCTTCGAGGGCTTCATGGACTACCTCTCCTTCCTCACCCTGCGGCTGGAAAGATGTCCTGACCGTCCCGACCTTGACGGGCAGGACTACATCGTGCTGAACTCGACTTCCAACCTCTCCAAAGCAATCCAACCATTGGGCGGTTACGGGCGCATCCACTGTTTCCTCGACAACGACAAGGCGGGAATGGAAGCTGTTCAGGAACTGCGGGAGGAATACGGGCTGCGCGTCCGGGACGCGTCGCACATATACGGAGGCTACAACGACCTGAACGACTTCCTGCGGGGTAAACAGAACGGACAATCCGAACGGAGGCGTGAGAAGCCGGAACCGGAGAAAAACCAACAGAAGGCAGAGCAACCGAAAAAGAAAAACAAAGGTATCAGGATGTAACCGTACAGCCACCGGAAGGCTTTGAAAAAAGCCATAGCTCATTAGGGCTTTTTCTTCACGCAATGCATGCATCGCTAAAAAAGCCCCAATGAGCAAAAGGGAAGTCGCCCCTTTTGAAACCCCGAAGCCATGCGGCATGGAAGCAAGGCAGGGGAAGTATTCACCGAAAAAATGTATTACAGTTATGGGATATGCAGTTTTGCATTTGGAAAAGGCGAAAGGTGCGGACGGTGCAATGTCCACACACATAGAGCGCACCGTCCATCCGAAGAACGCGGACAGAATGCGCACGCACCTGAACCGGGAACTGGTGCAGTTCCCCGAAGGAGTGAAGAATCGCACGCAGGCGATAGCACACCGGATAGAGACGGCAGGCATCAGACGCAAGGTAGGCACCAACCAGGTAAGGGCAATCCGGGTGCTGCTCACTGGAAGCAACAAGGACATGAAGCAAATGGAAGCGGACGGGAGGCTTGACGGCTGGTGCAACGACAACCTGAAATGGCTCCGGGAAACATACGGGGAGCGGAATCTCGTATCGGCAGTCCTGCATATGGACGAGAAGACACCGCACATACACGCCACTATCGTACCGATAGTGACGGGAGAACGCAGGAAAGCCAGACAAGATGAGCAGAACGGGAAGAAAAAGTACAGAAAGAAGAGCCCGCAGGATGTACGGCTGTGCGCTGATGACGTAATGGCAAGGCACAAGCTGAAACACTATCAGGACACTTATGCACAAGCCATGAACAAGTACGGTTTGCAAAGAGGTGTGGACGGCTCACTGGCAAGACACGTTTCCACCTCACAATATTACAAGGAACTGGTGGAACAGCAGGACAGCCTGCAAGAGAACATAGAAGCCCTGTTGGGGCTGAAAGAAGAAGCGCAGAAAAGGTTGAAGCAAGTAAAGGGGGAAATCAACGTGCAGAAGATGAAGGGTGCGGCGGTGAACGCCACTACAGCCATAGCGGACGGGGTGAGTTCTCTTTTGGGCGGCAGTAAGGTCAAGAGGCTAGAGGCGGAGAACGAAAATTTGAAGCGAGACATTGTAGATCTGCAAAAGCAGGTACAAGCCGAACAAAGGGAGCAGACAAAAATGGAGAACCGCCACAACAGCGAAATAATCAGGATAGAGCGAAGTTACCAACAGAAAATTGCAGGGTACGACAATAGGCTGAAACAGATAGATACCTATTTCTCTATCGTAACGGAACTGCTGCCCATAGCCGAACAATGCCGGGAAGTGGGGTTCACCGAGGAACTGACAAGGCGAATCGTCAGCCTGCAGCCCGTAGGGTTCAAAGGCAGGCTCTATTCGAAGGAACACAAGGAGAGGTTCAAGACGGAGCACTCAACGGCAACCGTAGAGAGAAACCCGCAGGAGAATGGGAAATTCAGGTTATGCATTGATGGGCTGCCGATACTTGAATGGTTCAGGATGAAATTCAAAGAGCTCAAAGAAAAGCTGGGTGTAAGCCACACCCAAAAGGAGGAAAACAAACCTATGCGAGGATTAAAAATATAAATTTATTTGCTTATCGAATATAATTTATGCGAAAATATAAATGAAATTTTATATATTTGTCAAGTATATCAAACCATTGTATTAGCATGATTAATAAACCAATCATCACAAAGCATAAAATTAAAGATGAAATTTATGTAATTGATTTATGTGATGAAATATTAGGGACAAAAGCTTTAAGACAACATTGTTTTGATTTTCTAAGGGGGGATTCTATAAACGGGAAACGCGGGAGAAAATTACGTGTAGACGCTTATTATGAATCTAAGAATTTAGTTATTGAATATAATGAAAAACAACATACCGAGGATGTTGCTTTTTTCGATAGAAAAAAAACTATAAGTGGAATTACTCGTAAAGAACAACGAAAACTATATGACGAACGTAGAAAAGTTGTCTTACCTCAACATGGTATTAGTCTCGTTGTTATTTCTTATAACGATTTTGAATATGATAAAAAGAAAAGAATTATTCGAAATAAAACAAATGACTTAAAGGTTGTATTCGAAAAAGTACAAACGTACATTTAAATAAATTTTATTATTATGAAAACTAATATTGAAGCCAAATTTAAATTAATAGAGATATTAAATATATCTCCGGTTGAGTTATCGTATATCAAAGATTTAACTATACCTGAAAATATTGTTTCTGAACTTCTTAATGGTGAATCAGGTGCATTAAAGGTACATCTTGAAAATATACAAAATGATGAAACTTTACCTGTAGATACCCGTTTATTAGCGGCATGTCTAAAAAACAGGATGAAAGATAGTGTTATCAGAATTAAAATGGATGGACTTGATGAAGACGAAGATGATGAAGTAGAAGAAGAAAATTATGGGTATTTTGATGAAGACTTAACAGAAGAAGAAAAAGAAGCAATAAAGGAGAATGAAAAAGAGAGAAATAAAATGTGGCGAGATAGAGAAATTGAATTCCATAAATCCATTCCTATCTTAAAGAAATACACACAAGAAGAAATGAATAGTGTAATGTTCAATTATATATGGGAACATTTTCCTTTGCTACAAAAAGGATTTGACAGAAAAATATATCCTAAAGCACGTGATAGCTTTTTTGGACATATTGGGATTGCCTATTATAGATATCAATTACCTCAAAAGGTTCAAGACAAAATAAATATAGCTGATGATTATGTTAAAAATGAAATTATTAATCGCTTTAAAAAATTGGAAATTGAAAGCATTGATAAATGGGCTATTCAATATAAACAATCAATGGATGAACTAGGTGTAAAAAAGTATACCAAAAGTAGTATTAAGGGTTTCTTCGATGAATTAGGTTTAAAGGTTTCTTCTATTGTAATAGATACAATAAAAAGTAAATTATGACTTGTATTTATTCTATCAGATTTAGAGTTAATTACTGAATTTATATATTTAGGAGTTCAAATTCGTTAAACAACAATGACACCTGAAGAATTAATATGTGATTTAAGTGAATTTTATGGTTACGAAGTTGATTTATCTTATGCCATAAATTATATAGATATGGTTGGAGAAGACTATGTAGAAGTAGACAGTTTTCACCTTTGGTTACAAGATTTGATTGGATAAAATATGAGAGTAGGAGAAAACTAGTGTTTCTCCTACAATTTTTTTGTATCCATATTATATTTTATAAATAGAACACCCACTTTTACATTATTAGGGTGTAAAAATGGGTGTTCTATTTATAAAATATTGATTTTCAATATTTATTGCGGTGCGTACGGGACTCGAACCCGTGACCCCATGCGTGACAGGCATGTATTCTAACCAACTGAACTAACGCACCATTATTTCATTCTTTCGTTGCTATCTCTCTTGATTGCGGTTGCAAAGGTAGGCATTTCTTTGATATCTGCAATAGCTATGGCGAACTTTTTTCCAAGCGTTTTGTGCTGTATTTGCTTTATATCCTCATATTGAGAAGATTGGAAAAATAAGAGAAAAGTAAATTTAACAACTGTTTAGAAATACGTTTATGCACTGTTTTATTCTTGATATGAAAACCTTTCCTGGAGAAAACGAAACATTTCGGAGCTTGTTTTAAACTTCTTGCTCGAAAAGTTCGTTGTTTTGCAATAAATCGTTATTTTTGCGAACTCAAAAAGAGAATGTTGTAATTTGAAAAATGATAAAAAACATTTTAGGATGATGAAAACAGCCAAACTGTTGCTACACTGCCCTGACAAACCAGGCATATTGGCAGAAGTAACAGACTTTATAACGGTGAATAAAGGTAATATTATCTATCTGGATCAGTATGTAGACCATGTAGAGAATATCTTTTTTATGCGTATTGAATGGGAATTGAAAGATTTTCTGGTGCCTCAGGAAAAGATTGAGGATTATTTTGCCACTTTGTATGCACAGAAATATGAGATGAATTTCCGTCTCTATTTCTCCGATACAAAACCGCGTATGGCTATCTTTGTTTCAAAGATGTCCCATTGCTTGTTCGACTTGTTGGCGCGTTACACCGCTGGTGAGTGGAATGTGGAGATACCTCTTATTATAAGCAATCATCCCGATTTGCAGCACGTGGCCGAGCGTTTCGGTATTCCTTTCCATCTTTTCCCCATTACCAAAGAGACAAAGGAGGAACAAGAGAAGAAGGAAATGGAGTTACTGGCAAAGCATAAGATAACTTTCATAGTGCTGGCGCGCTACATGCAGGTCATTTCCGAGCAAATGATAAACGCTTATCCCAATAGGATAATCAATATCCATCACTCTTTCCTTCCGGCATTTGTGGGAGCGAAGCCCTATCATGCTGCGTTTGAACGTGGAGTGAAGATTATTGGAGCTACCAGCCACTATGTTACCACAGAATTGGATGCCGGTCCCATCATAGAGCAGGATGTGGTGCGTATTACACACAAGGACACTGTGCAGGATTTGGTGAACAAGGGTAAGGACTTGGAAAAGATTGTGCTTTCTCGTGCTGTTCAGAAGCATATTGAACGCAAGGTGTTGGCATATAAGAACAAAACGGTAATATTTAATTAGTTGATAGTTGATAATTGATAGTTGATGGTGGGGAACTTGTCATTACCTTTCAATTATTACCTTTCAATGGTCAATTCTCAATTAAAAAAATGAAAGTTGCAGTTGTCAAATATAATGCAGGCAATATCCGTTCGGTGGATTATGCTTTGAAGCGTCTGGGAGTAGAGGCAGTGATTACGGCGGATGAGGCTGTGCTACGTGCTGCCGATAAGGTTATCTTTCCCGGTGTGGGAGAGGCGGAAACCACTATGGACTTTTTGCGTGCCGGTGGTATGGATAGGCTGATAAAGGAGTTACGCCAGCCGGTATTGGGCATTTGCCTGGGCATGCAGTTGATGTGCCGCCACTCTGAAGAGGGGGATGTGGATTGCCTGGGTATTTTTGATACTGATGTGAAACGTTTCATTTCGCAGAGGCACGAGGATAAAGTACCTCATATGGGATGGAATACCATTGCCCGGACGAATAGCGGACTTTTTAAAGGCTTTACTAAAGAAGAGTTTGTTTATTTCGTACATAGTTTCTATGTGCCAGTCAATGATTGTACGGCAGCCGTGACGGATTACATTCATCCGTTCAGTGCCGCTTTGCATAAAGACAATTACTACGCCACACAGTTCCATCCGGAAAAGAGTGGAAGTGTGGGAGAGCGTATTTTGCGGAATTTCCTGGAACTGTAAATCGTCAAATCGTAAATAAAATGATAGAACTGATTCCCGCTATTGACATTATTGACGGAAAATGTGTACGCCTTTCCCAAGGCGATTATGACAGCAAGAAGGTGTACAACGAAAATCCCGTGGAAGTGGCCCTGGAGCTGGAGGCTCATGGTATCCGTAGACTTCATGTGGTCGATTTGGACGGTGCGGCTTCCCATCATGTGGTAAACTACCGCACGTTGGAACAGATAGCTGTGCGTACGTCTCTTATTATTGATTTTGGAGGTGGGGTGAAGAGTGATGAAGATTTGGTGATAGCTTTTGAGAACGGTGCGCAGATGGTGACCGGCGGCAGCATTGCTGTGAAGAATCCCGAATTGTTCTGTAAGTGGCTTCAAATGTATGGCTCCGAGAAGATTATTCTTGGTGCTGATGTGAAAGAGCATAAAATAGCCGTCAATGGTTGGAAGGATGAGAGTGGCTGCGAACTGTTTCCGTTCTTGAAAGACTATGTAGAGAAGGGGGTCCGTAAGGTTATCTGTACTGATATCAGTTGTGACGGAATGCTGCAAGGACCATCGATAGCGCTGTATAAGGAGATACTGGAGCATCATCCAGAACTCTATCTGATAGCCAGTGGAGGCGTAAGCTGTGCCGATGATATACGCCAGCTGGAAGCCGCCGGCATACCTGCCGTTATTTTCGGTAAGGCTCTGTACGAAGGCCGCATCACCTTCAAAGAGTTGGAAAACTTTGTTAGTTGAAAGGTGAAAATTAATCACTTATAACTTATAACTCAAACCGCCGTGTTAGCAAAAAGAATCATTCCTTGCCTCGACATTAAAGATGGGCAGACCGTGAAAGGTACCAATTTCGTGAACCTCCGCCAGGCGGGCGACCCGGTAGAACTGGCGCGTGCTTATAGTGAGCAGGGTGCCGACGAACTGGTTTTTCTCGACATCACAGCCAGTTTTGAAGGCCGTAAGACTTTCACTGAATTGGTGAAACGCATAGCTGCGAATATCAGCATTCCTTTTACAGTAGGTGGAGGCATTCATGAACTGGGTGACGTGGATAGGCTACTGCATGCAGGTGCCGATAAAATCTCCATCAATTCCTCTGCTATCCGCCGTCCCGGATTGATAGACGAGATTGCGAAGAACTTCGGTTCTCAGGTTTGTGTACTGGCAGTTGATGCCAAACAGACAGAGAAGGGATGGCGGTGCTACTTGAACGGTGGTCGTGTGGAAACGGATAAGGAACTGTTTGCGTGGACAAAAGAAGCCCAGGAACGTGGTGCGGGCGAGATATTGTTCACCAGCATGAATCACGACGGTGTCAAGACCGGTTATGCCAATGAAGCGCTTTCCAGCCTTGCCGACGGATTGTCCATCCCCATCATTGCATCGGGAGGGGCAGGTGCCAAAGAACATTTTCGTGACGTCTTTTTGCAGGGAAAAGCTGATGCTGCCCTGGCAGCCAGTGTTTTTCATTTCGGAGAAATCAAAATTCCCGAATTAAAATCGTATCTTTGTGCCCAAGGAATTGCGATGAGAAGATGAAGGTGAGTTTACGATTGGACGATTTACGATTTACGATTGGGATTACTCAAGCAAATCATAAGTCTCCAGTCACTTAAAGTAATATCAATCGTAAATAGTAAATAGCTAAATCGTAAATAGAATGGATTTTGACAAGATGAACGGACTCGTTCCGGCGATTATACAAGATGCAGATACCGCTAAGGTGCTGATGCTTGGCTTCATGAACAAGGAGGCTTATGACAAGACGGTGGAAACTGGAAAGGTGACTTTCTTCAGCCGTACCAAGAACCGCCTTTGGACGAAAGGCGAGGAGAGTGGCAACTTCCTGAATGTGGTTTCCATGAAGGAAGACTGTGACCGGGATACGTTACTGGTGCAGGTACATCCCGTAGGCCCGGTTTGCCATACCGGTACAGATACTTGCTGGGGTGAGAAGAACGAACAGCCGGTTATGTTTCTAAAGCTTCTTCAGGATTTCATCTGTAAGCGTTATGATGAAATGCCCGAAGGTTCCTATACGACCAGTCTTTTCCAGTCCGGTATCAACAAAATGGCACAGAAGGTAGGCGAAGAGGCTGTGGAAACCGTCATTGAGGCTTGCAACGGTACGGACGAACGCCTGATTTATGAAGGAGCTGATTTGTTGTATCACCTCATCGTGCTGCTCACATCCAAAGGATACCGCATTGAAGACCTTGCGCGTGAATTGGAGGAACGTCACAGTGCGACGTGGAAGAAACATTAAGTAATTAAAAATTAATAATTAAAATGGGGGTGGGCGAGGCGCTGATAAGATATACGGACGTAGAGATACACCAGCAGGAGTTGTGCGTACTGAACGATGTGAATTTGGAACTTCACAAAGGGGAGTTCGTGTACCTGGTAGGTAAAGTGGGCTCCGGCAAGACGAGCCTGCTCAAGACTTTCTATGGCGAACTGGATATTGCATCGGGCGAGGCTGAAGTATTGGGGTATGACATGCTCCATATTAAGCGTAAGCACATCCCGCAGTTGCGCCGCAAGCTGGGAATCGTATTCCAGGACTTCCAGTTGCTGACAGACCGTACGGTGTACGACAACCTTGAATTTGTTCTCCGTGCTACCGGTTGGAAGAGCAAAGGGGAGATTAAGGACAAAATAGAAGAGGTGTTGAACCTGGTGGGGATGAGCAACAAAGGATATAAGCTGCCTAATGAACTGTCGGGTGGTGAGCAACAGCGCATTGTGATTGCGCGTGCAGTGCTCAACTCTCCGGAGATAATCCTTGCGGATGAGCCTACCGGAAACCTGGATTCGGAAACCGGACATGCCATTGCAGAACTTCTGCACGGCATCAGTGAAGCCGGCGCACTGGTGGTGATGACCACGCACAACCTGCAGCTGCTGCGAGAGTTTCCCGGCAAGGTGTACCGGTGCGCAGACCATCTGATGACTGATGTTACAGCAGAATACGCCCCTGCAATAACCAATGATTAGTAGTTAAGTAGTTATCTCTAACTACTGATTCTTATAAAGAACAGAAATTAACGATAAAGCTCCGCAGCTGCCTACTTGTAGCTCGTAGCTTGTAACTATAAACTAATTAATACAGGAACGAAAATGAAAGTTTTAAAGTTTGGAGGTACTTCAGTAGGTTCGGCTCAGCGAATGAAGGAAGTGGCCAAATTGATTACCGATGGTGAACGTAAGATTGTGGTTCTCTCTGCCATGTCGGGTACCACAAACACATTGGTTGAGATTTCGGACTATCTGTACAAGAAGAATCCGGAAGGTGCCAACGAGATTATCAACAAGCTGGAAAGTAAATATCGCCAGCACATTGATGAACTCTTTGCTACTCCGGAGTATAAACAGAAAGGCCTGGAACTCATCAAATCACATTTTGACTATATCCGTTCTTATACCAAAGACCTCTTCACTCTGTTTGAGGAGAAAGTGGTGTTGGCTCAGGGCGAGTTGATTTCCACCGCCATGATGAACTACTATCTGCAGGAATGCGGCGTGAAGTCTGTATTGCTTCCGGCTTTAGAATACATGCGTACGGACAAGAATGCCGAGCCCGATCCGGTCTATATCAAGGACAAGCTCCAAGTTCAGCTGGAACTGCATCCGGATGCTGAGATTTATATCACTCAGGGGTACATCTGCCGCAATGCCTACGGCGAGATAGACAATCTGCAGCGTGGCGGAAGCGACTATACGGCTTCGCTGATTGGTGCTGCCATCAACGCTTCCGAAATCCAGATTTGGACGGATATCGACGGCATGCACAACAACGACCCCCGTATTGTGGACAAGACTGCGCCGGTGCGTCATCTGCATTTCGAAGAGGCCGCCGAGCTGGCATACTTCGGTGCCAAGATTCTGCACCCTACCTGCATCCAGCCTGCCAAGTATGCCAATATCCCCGTCCGTCTGCTCAATACGATGGACCCCACTGCTCCGGGTACGCTGATTTCCAATGATACGGAGAAGGGTAAGATTAAGGCGGTGGCTGCCAAGGACAACATTACGGCCATCAAGATAAAATCCAGCCGCATGTTGCTTGCTCACGGATTCTTGCGTAAGGTTTTCGAGATATTCGAGAGCTACCAGACTTCCATCGATATGATTTGTACTTCAGAAGTGGGTGTGTCCGTATCTATCGATAATGTGAAGCATCTCAATGAAATTCTGGATGACTTGAAGAAGTATGGCACAGTGACGGTGGACAAGGACATGTGCATCATCTGCGTGGTGGGCGACCTCGAATGGGAAAATGTCGGTTTCGAAGCCAAGGCATTGGATGCCATGCGCGACATACCGGTACGTATGATTTCTTTCGGTGGTAGCAACTATAATATTTCTTTCCTCATCCGCGAGTGCGACAAGAAGGCAGCGTTGCAGTCACTCAGTGATGCGCTGTTCAATGAGGAATAACTCTTGATATTTTTCAGACGCAGATTACACAGATGACGCAGATTCTTTTTGCTTCCTATTTGTGTAATCTGCGTCATCTGCGTCTGAAAAATTATTTGTAGACACCTCTTTCATCTTCCTTTTTTTAAACTAAACAAAGATTACGATTATTATATGAAAGGAACATTCCCTATCCATAAATTCCGCGAATTGCGTACTCCCTTCTATTACTACGACACAAAGGTCTTGCGCGACACACTTTCGTGCATCCGTACGGAAGCTGCCCGATATGGTAACTATTCGGTGCATTATGCTGTGAAGGCCAATGCCAATCCCAAGGTGCTTGCCATTATCCGCGAGAACGGCTTGGGTGCCGACTGTGTAAGTGGCGGTGAAATCCGTGCAGCCATCAAGGCAGGTTTTCCCACTGGCAAGATTGTTTTTGCAGGGGTGGGCAAGGCTGATTGGGAAATCAATCTGGGGCTGGATTATGACATTTTCTGCTTTAATGTGGAGTCTGTCCCCGAGCTGGAGATTATCAACGAGCTGGCTGCCGCTAAAGGTAAGGTGGCCAATGTGGCTTTCCGTATCAATCCCAATGTAGGTGCCCATACCCATGCCAATATTACCACTGGGCTGGCCGAAAACAAGTTTGGTATCAGCATGCAGGATATGGACCATGTGATAGACATTGCGCAGAATATGAAGAACCTGAGATTCATCGGACTGCATTTCCACATCGGTTCCCAAATATTGGATATGGGCGATTTCGTGGCTTTGTGTAACCGCGTCAACGAATTGCAGGATAAGCTGGAAGCTCGCCATATCCGCATCGAGCACGTCAATGTGGGGGGCGGACTCGGCATTGATTACGGTCACCCCAACCGTCAGCCGATACCCGACTTCAAAAGCTACTTCGAGACTTACAACAGCCATCTGAAACTCCGTCCCCACCAGACGCTCCACTTCGAGCTGGGACGTGCGGTAGTGGGACAATGCGGTTCATTGATTTCGCAGGTGCTTTATGTGAAGCAGGGCACCAACAAGCAGTTTGCCATTCTGGATGCCGGCATGACGGATTTGATTCGTCCGGCACTCTACCAAGCGTTCCATAAGATAGAGAATATCACTTCGGATGCGCCGGTTCAGGCTTATGATGTCGTAGGGCCCATCTGTGAGTCTTCTGATGTATTCGGTAAGGCTATTGATTTGAATGGGGTGAAGCGTGGCGACCTTATCGCCCTCCGTTCGGCAGGGGCTTATGGCGAAATTATGGCTTCGGGCTATAACTGCCGTGAGCTGCCTCAAGGATATACGTCGGACGAGCTGGTATAGAGAGGCTGGAGATGCGTTGCATGAATGGCGAAGCATTTATTATACCAAGGCTTCTGTTTTTATATAAAAAATGTTATTGCGTGAACAACTTTTAAGGTTTCTTGTTACTTTTGTAATGATTTCAATTTAAATAAATACGATTATGATTACAGAAAAATTACAGAATGCAATTAATGAGCAGATTACGGCTGAGATGTGGTCTTCCAACCTTTATCTGGCAATGTCTTTCTATATGGAGAAAGAAGGTTATAACGGCATGGCTTCCTGGTTGAAGAAGCAGGCTTCTGAAGAAAAAGCTCATGCTTGTGAAATGGCTTCTTATATCATCAAGCGTGGCGGTAAGGCCAAACTGGACAAGATTGATGTTGTTCCCAATGACTTCGGTACTCCACTGGAAGTGTTCGAGCAGGTAGCCCAGCACGAACGCCGTGTTTCCAAAATGATTGATGAATTGGTAGATGTTGCCTCTGCCGAAAAAGATAAGGCTACACAAGACTTCCTTTGGGGATTCGTGCGCGAGCAGGTAGAAGAAGAAGCTACTGCCGACGGCATTGTAGATATGATAAAGAAAGCCGGTGATGCCGGAATCTTCTTCGTTGACTCAAAACTGGGAGAACGTAGATAAGAGAGAAACTAAAAAAAATCCCGCGGCTAATTTTAGTCGCGGGATTTTTTTTAGTTATGAGTTATAAGTTGTGAGTTATTTGTTGATGAAGGGCTTATATCCGCAAGGGAAAGCACAAGCAAATAACTTATAACTCATCACTCATTTCAGCACTCCCAGTTCTTTCCCCACCTTAATAAATGCAGCGATACATTTGTCCAGATGCTCCTTTTCGTGTCCGGCAGAGATTTGTACGCGGATGCGTGCCTGGTCTTTGGGCACTACGGGGTAGTAGAAACCGGTGACGTAGATGCCCTCTTCCTGCATGCGGGCGGCATAAATCTGGGAGAGTTTGGCATCATACAGCATGACGGCGCAGATGGCGCTTTGTGTCGGCTTGATGTCGAAACCGGCGGCGGTCATCTTGTCGCGGAAGTAGTTCACGTTTTCCAGCAGTTTGTCATGCAGGGCATTGCTCTCTTTGAGCATCTTGAATACCTCGAGGCTGGCGCCGATGATGCCCGGAGCCAATGAGTTGGAGAAGAGGTACGGACGGCTGCGTTGGCGTAGCAGGTCGATGATTTCCTTGCGTCCGGTAGTGAATCCTCCCAAAGCGCCGCCAAAGGCTTTGCCCAAAGTTCCGGTATAGATGTCTACGCGTCCGTAGGTGCCGTATTGTTCGCTTACGCCGTGTCCCGTAGGGCCTACCACGCCGGCAGAGTGTGATTCGTCCACCATGACCAGCGCGTCGTATTTCTCGGCAAGGTCGCAAATGCAGTCCATCGGGGCAACGTTGCCGTCCATGGAGAATACCCCGTCCGTAACTACGATACGGAAACGCTGTGCCTGGGCTTCCTGCAGGCATCTTTCCAGGTCGGCCATGTCGGCATTGGCGTAGCGATAGCGTTTGGCTTTGCAGAGGCGTACGCCGTCAATGATGGAAGCATGGTTCAGGGAGTCCGAGATGATGGCGTCTTCCTCGGTGAAGAGGGGCTCGAACACACCGCCATTGGCGTCGAAACAAGCGGCGTAGAGAATGGTGTCTTCAGTCTTGAAGTAGTCGGAGATGGCTGCTTCCAGCTCCTTGTGGATGTCCTGCGTTCCGCAGATGAAGCGTACGGACGACATGCCGTATCCGCGGCGTTCCATAATCTGCTGGGCGGCGGCAATCAGCCGCGGGTGGTTGGACAGTCCCAGGTAATTGTTGGCACAGAAGTTCAGCACCTCTTTGCCTTTTACGCTGATGGCAGCTTGTTGTGCACTCTCAATCAGTCGCTCTTCCTTGTAGAGTCCGGCTTCTTTTATTTCAGCAAGTGTCTTGCTGAGATGGTCTTTCATTTTACCGTACATAGCATTTTATTTTTTAGGTAATACGTTGTCATTACATTTCCCACAAAGAACATCATTTTTCTTGGAATAAACAATATCAATATGGCAGAAATATGAAAAAAAAGTATGTATATTTGCACCATATATAATAACGAAACCTTATAAATAACTCGTATGAAGAATATTTTGGTAATTGGAGCTACCGGACAGATTGGGTCGGAACTCACGCTGGAGTTGCGCAAACGTTATGGCGATGACCATGTTGTGGCAGGATACATTCCGAGTGCTATGCCCAAGGGAGAATTGAAAGCATCCGGCCCTTCGGCCATTGCCGACGTGACAGACCGTCAGTCCATCGAGGTGGTGGCACGTCAGTTCAAGATTGATACTATCTACAACCTGGCTGCCTTGCTCTCGGTAGTTGCCGAAAGCCGTCCGGCCATGGCTTGGAAAATCGGTATCGACGGGTTGTGGAATGTACTGGAAGTGGCACGTGAGTACAATTGTGCCGTGTTTACTCCGAGTTCCATCGGTTCGTTCGGCGAAGCTACGCCTCATGTGAAGACACCGCAGGACACTATCCAGCGTCCGCGTACCATGTATGGGGTGACAAAAGTGACGACTGAATTGTTGAGTGACTATTACTATACAAAATATGGTGTGGATACACGCTCGGTACGTTTTCCGGGAATCATTTCGAACGTGACCCCTCCGGGTGGCGGCACTACGGACTATGCGGTGGATATTTTCTACTCTGCCGTGAAGGGAGAAAAATTCGTATGTCCGGTGAAGGCCGGCACGTATATGGATATGATGTATATGCCCGACGCACTGAACGCGGCCATCTCGCTGATGGAAGCGGCACCGGCAAGGCTGAAGCACCGCAACGCTTTCAACATCGCCTCCATGAGTTTTGACCCGGAACAGATTTATCAGGAAATTAAGAAGCATATGCCTGATTTTGAGATGGCATACGAGATTGATCCGCTGAAGCAGGCCATTGCCGACAGCTGGCCCGACTCTCTGGATGACTCTTGTGCACGCGAGGAATGGGACTGGATGCCGCAGTACGACCTGGAGTCCATGACCGTAGACATGCTTGAGAAATTAAGAGCTAAATTAAACAAGTGACCGTAAGCGGTCCGTAAAGAATGAAAAAACTTTTATTGGGATTTTTGTTGTTCACCTTTTTGATTTCGTGCGGAAACAAAAAGGCGAAAATGGATCCCTTTGCTACCATTACGGAAATGGTGGATTCGGCCGGTCACAAGGCCGATACGCTGCTGGAAGCAGAAGTGAAGGAAGAACCGAAGCCGATGGAGGCAGACGAGCTGTTTGATGATTTTATCTTCAATTATGCTTCGGATGATGCCCTGCAAAGGCAGAGGACGGTATTTCCTTTGCCCTATTACAATCGTGACACGCCGTCAAAGATAGAGGAAGAGTTTTGGAAGCATGATTATCTGTTTACCAAGCAGAACTATTACACCTTGCTTTTTGATAAGGAAGAGGATATGGACATGGTGGGCGATACTACGCTGACATCGGTGCAAGTGGAGTGGATTTTCTTGAAAACGCGTATGGTGAAGCGTTATTATTTTGAGCGGAAGCGGGGAATGTGGATGCTCGAGGCCATTAACCTGCGCGAGATGGAGAAAGGTGAAAATGAGGACTTCGTGGAATTCTATACCCGTTTTGTGACGGACAGTGTCTATCAGAGCAAGCATATCAGGCATCCGCTACAATTCATCACCATAGACCCTGATGACGAGTTTTCTATTCTGGAAACTACTTTGGATGTGGACCAGTGGTATGCCTTTCGTCCGGTAATGCCTACCGACAGATTGTCTAATATCAATTACGGACAGAAGAATGAGGACTTGTCGGATACCAAAATACTGAAGGTAAATGGCATAGGCAACGGATACTCCAATATCTTCTATTTCCGCAAACGCAGTAAGGGATGGGAGCTGTACAAATATGAAGACACGAGCATTTAAAATAAAGGAGGAAAGGTTTGAGGAAGATACCCAATACATTTGGAATTGACGTTACTGCTGCAAGATTTCTGGAATACGGTTCGGAGGATGAACTGCGGGAGCTGATTGCAGCAGGACAGGTCGTTGCGCCCTGGCTGCATATCGGTGGAGGGAGCAACCTGCTCTTTATTAAGGATTATGAAGGCACGGTGCTGCATTCACGTATCGGTGGCCTGGAGGTGACGTCAGAGGATGAGGAGCACGTGTCGGTGCGTGTGGGCGCCGGTGTGGTATGGGACGATTTTGTGGCCTACTGTGTGGAGCGGCATTGGTATGGTGCCGAGAACCTTTCGCTGATACCGGGTGAGGTGGGGGCGAGCGCAGTACAGAATATCGGTGCCTATGGTGTGGAAGTAAAGGACCTGATAACATCCGTGGAAACCATAAACATGGCAAGGGAGAAGCGTATCTACGGGGTGGACGAATGCGGCTACTCCTACAGAAAGAGCTTGTTTAAGCAACCGGAGATGAAGACCGTGTTTGTGACTTACGTGAACTTCTGCCTGGGTAAACGGGAACATTATACATTGGATTACGGTACTATCCGGCAGGAGCTGGAGAAATATCCGGTGCTGAATCTGGAAATTTTGCGCCGCGTGATTATAGACATCCGTCAAAGCAAGTTGCCCGACCCGAAGGTGCTGGGCAATGCGGGTAGTTTTTTTATGAACCCCATCGTGCCGCGTCGGCAGTTCGAGTCTTTGCAACGGGAATATCCGGACATGCCCCACTATGATGTGGATGCCGGTCGGGTAAAGATACCGGCTGCCTGGATGATAGACCGGTGTGGCTGGAAAGGCAAGGCGCTGGGGCCTGCTGCGGTGCACGGCCGGCAGGCGTTGGTGCTGGTGAACTCGGGTGGTGCCACGGGAGCGGATATTGTCGCTCTTTCGGATGCCGTGCGGGCTTCTGTCCGCGAGAAATTCGGCATTGATATTCACCCGGAAGTTTGTTTGATAAAATAGTAAGAGAGTTTTGACACACCCAAACATTGTTGTATATAACCTGATTTTAGAAATTTATTTGATTTAGTCAATGGGAAAACTCAGAATATTAGGAAGTGGAACTTCGACCGGTGTGCCTGAGATAGGCTGTACTTGTCCGGTCTGCACTTCCACTGACCCGCGGGACAACCGCTTGCGTGCGTCATCCCTGCTGCATACGGATGATGCGGTGATATTGATAGATTGTGGTCCTGACTTCAGGGAACAGATGCTGCGTGCTTCTTCTTTTGAGAAGATAGACGGCGTACTGGTGACACACGAACACTATGACCATGTGGGTGGTCTGGATGATTTGCGCCCGTTCGGTCGTTTTGCCGATATCCCTATCTATTCCGATGCCTACACTGCTGCCCATCTGCGGGCAAGGATGCCTTACTGCTTTGTCGATAAGGTATATCCGGGAGTTCCGCGTATCTATCTGCAGGAAGTGGAGGCGGGGCAGGTGTTCCACATCAACCGGACGGAAGTGCTGCCTTTACGGGTGATGCACGGCAGGCTTCCCATCCTGGGCTACCGCATTGGCGGCCGGCTGGGATATATCACGGATATGCACATGATGCCTGAGGAATCTTATGAACAATTGAAGGGCTTGGACGTTTTGGTAATGAATGCTTTACGGCCAAAGCCGCATCCTACGCACCAGAGTATTTCGGAGGCGTTGGAGGCTGCCGGACGTATTGGTGCCAAAGAGACCTATTTCATCCATATGAGCCATCATGCAGGGCTTCATGCCGACATCGAAAAGCAGCTGCCACCCCATGTACACTTTGCCTACGATGGACTTGAAATAGATTTCTAAACTTTTTGAAACATTTGTTTTGTTTTATTAGTAGAAAATGCTATTTTTGCCAAAAGTTGATGAATAAATGCCATGAAACTCCGACTCCTCATACAGATAGCTGTCGTTGTGTCCATAGTGCTGCTATGTACCGGTTTTGGCGTGTATTCCTTCCTGCGGTTGAATTCGGTGGAGAACCGGCAGGATTTCAATCTTTATACTTTGGTGCCGCAAGATGCCACAGCCATACTCGAAACCGACCGTATGGCAGACCTCGTGGAAGATATCAATGAACTGAATTGCAGCAAAGACAATCATTTTCTATACGTATCGGAGCTTTTTGTTTACTTGAAGAAGTATTTGTATACTTTGGTGGAGGATACTCCGCATGGACTGAGTAAACAGATGAACAAGATGCTGATTAGCTTTCACGAGCCGGATACACCGATGAACCAAGTATTGTATTGTAGTTTGGGTTCGGGTGATTATGAGTTGGTGGAGTCTTTTGTGGAGAAGTACTGCTCCAGTTCGTTTCCTTCCAAGTATTTCGATTACAAGGGAGAGGAGATACGTATCTATCCCATGGCAGACGGTCGTTTCCTGGCTGCCTACTTCACTCCCGATTTTCTGGTTGTAAGTTTCCAGAAGCGTTTGATAGAACATGTGATTGATGCGCGGCGCAGCAAAAAGTCCCTGATGAACCTCCCTTCTTTCCGCACTATGTACGCGGGCAAGCAGAGTAACGTGGCTGCCACGGTCTATGTGCGTATGAAAGGAGTGGATATGGGGAAGCCTACGGACGGTATCCGTTCGCAGACGCAGCTGGGCAGTTGGGCGGAGTTTGACATGAAGTTCAATGAAGATGCCATTTATTGCTCCGGCATCAGCCATGGGTCGGATTCCACACAGACGTTTATCAATGCCTTGCGGGTGCAGCAGCCGGTAGAGGACGGATTTTCCGGGGCTCTGCTTCCGTCTTCCACTTTCTTTTACGATCGCTGGGCAATGTCTGACAGAAATTCCTGGTTTGGCTTTACTGCCAGTCAGGAGTATGCCAAGGCCACCTATTCAGACTATATCAAGCAGCGCGACGAGGAGTGGATTGCTTACTTGAATGAGCATGCGGGCGAGAGCGTGATGTCTTGCTTGTTCCAGTCTAAAGACACGTTGGACAAGCTGCCTTGCGCCGTGATGTGTATCCCTCTCAAGGATGAACTGGCAGCGGAACGCCGCTTGCAGTCTCTGCTTTACAGTACCCCCAAGGAAGAGGATGCTCCGCTTATGCCGAAGGTGGTTTCAAATAATTCGTTGTATCCCAAAGCAAGGAAGTTCCCTAAATATGTGTTGCCCCGTAACACGCTGCTCACCCAGCTGACGGGCATCACGGAGTCTGCCCTTTATACCTTTGCCTGTTTCTATCGGGGTAGTCTGTTGCTGGCTCCCGATGCACTGAGCCTTTCGGCCTATATTGAGGCGGTGGAGAGTGGAGATGTGTTAGACGGAACACCGGTGTACGAAGAGGGTATAGGCAGTCTTTCACCCATATATAATTTTGTGATGATGGTGGATATGGAGATGATGCTGAGCCAGCCTGAAACGTATGTGCGTCTGATACCGAACTTCTTCTTCCGTCAATCCAACTTCTTCCGTCATTTCATGCTTGCAGTACAGTTTACTTGTACAGAAGGGGTGGTTTATCCGAATATCGTATTGCTTTATAAAGGGTGATTAATCGGTCATTCTGTAGAGTGCTGAGGGAAAATAAGCACGAGGAAAGTCAAAATACACACTCACCACAGATTGCACAGATTAACACAGCTAAAAATTCTTGATTATCAAAATTCTAGAATAAACTGTGTTAATCTGTGCAATCTGTGGTGAATTATAACATATTCTTAGAACGGCAGGTCATCCTTTGCATCCCCTGCGAGGAATTCCGGTGCGGCAGTGGGAGCCGGCGGTGGAACGGGAGCGCCCGGAGCGGGTGCGGCAGTGCTTACGCGTTCTACCTTCCATGCGCGAATACTGTTGAACCAACGGTCTTGCCATTGGCGTGCGTCTACATCAAAAGATACTGTCAGCTCTTCGCCCATCTGAATATTGAACTGTTCGATTTTGTCCGCTCCAAATACGTCAAAACACATTTTGCGCGGATATTGGCCATGGTCTTCAATCACATATTCTTGTGATTTCCATTCGTTACCTGACTTGGAAACTCCGCCTCTGGGCTGGAGTATAGCGATGATTTTTCCTGTAAATTCCATTGTTTTCTTTTTAAATGATGCGGCGAAGTTACAATTTTTTAGGAATATGAGACGAATATTCGGCTGTTTTTTCTTGCTATTTCTTTGTCGTAGGGAATTCTTTTTTTAACTTTGTCCGTCAGTTTGAAAAATATAAAAACGGTTTCTAAGACGTTAGCAAAATAAAAAACTTAAATATACAGAAGATATGAAATTTATCGTTTCGAGTACTGCGCTCTCCAGTCATTTGCAGGCTATTAGCCGTGTGATTAATTCGAAGAATGCGTTGCCTATTTTGGATTGTTTCCTCTTTGAACTGCAAGACGGAACCTTGTCTGCAACTGTTTCCGACAGTGAAACGACGATGGTCACTACAGTCGAAGTGAATGAAAGTGATATGGACGGTCGTTTTGCCGTCACAGCCAAAACCCTTTTGGACGCTTTGAAGGAAATTCCCGAACAACCGTTGACTTTTGAAATCAATACGGATTCCCTTGAAATCACGGTACAGTATCAGAACGGTAAATACAGCCTGATGGGGCAGAATGCAGACGAGTTCCCGCAGTCCGCCATGTTGGGTGACAATGCCGTACGTGTGGAAATGGATGCACAAGTGTTGCTGGGTGGCATCAACCGTGCCGTGTTTGCTACGGCTGATGACGAACTTCGTCCCGTGATGAACGGTATCTATTTCGATATCACAACGGAGGATATCACGATGGTGGCATCGGACGGTCATAAACTGGTGCGCTGCAAGACACTGGCCGCCAAGGGCAACGAACGTGCTGCCTTTATCCTGCCCAAGAAGCCGGCTTCCCTGATGAAGAACCTGCTACCGAAAGAGCAAGGCATGGTGACTATCGAGTTCGACGAACGCAACGCTGTGTTCACATTGGAAAGCTACCGCATGGTATGCCGCCTTATTGAAGGGCGCTATCCCAACTACAACTCTGTGATTCCGCAGAACAACCCTTATAAAGTGACGGTAGACCGCCTGCAACTGCTCGGTGCTTTGCGCCGCGTGTCCATCTTCTCCTCGCAGGCAAGCAGCCTTATCAAGCTCCGTATGCAGGAGAATCTGATTGTCATCTCCGCACAGGACATCGACTTCTCTACATCGGCCGAAGAAACACTGGTTTGCCAATATGCGGGCAATCCGATGAGCATCGGTTTCAAGTCCACTTTCCTGATTGACATTCTGAATAACATTTCTGCCGATGAAATCGTTATCGAACTGGCAGATCCTTCACGTGCAGGTGTCATTATTCCGGTAGAGCAGGAAGAGAACGAAGACTTGCTGATGTTGCTGATGCCGATGATGCTGAATGACTGATGAATATTAGCAATCGGATTATGAGCTACGAGCTACAAGTGGCTGCGCAATTATGCCGCACGGTACTTGTAGCTCGTGGCTTGTAAGTTAAACTTATAATTTATAGCTCATAGCCAGAGCTTATAAAACGAAAAAACAATGAAATTGAATCTGAAAAATCCGATAGTCTTTTTTGATTTGGAGACTACGGGTACCAATATCAACTCAGACCGAATTGTCGAAATCTGTTACCTCAAGGTATATCCCAACGGGAATGAGGAGTCCAAAACCATGCGTATCAACCCCGAAATGCCCATTCCTGCCGAAGCATCTGCCGTTCATGGCATCTACGATGCCGATATAGCCGACTGCCCCACATTCAAGGAAGTGGCGCGCAACATTGCCAATGACATTGAAGGATGCGACTTGGCGGGCTTCAACTCCAACCGTTTTGATATCCCCGTCCTGGCGGAAGAGTTCCTTCGTGCCGGTGTGGACATTGACATGAGCCGCCGCAAGTTTGTGGACGTGCAGGTCATTTTCCACAAGATGGAGCAACGCACGCTATCTGCTGCCTATAAATTCTATTGCGGCAAGAATTTGGAAGACGCCCATACGGCAGAGGCTGATACACGTGCCACCTACGAAGTGCTGATGTCGCAGTTGGACCGCTATCCGGAGTTGCAGAATGACGTGGCTTTCCTTGCCGACTATTCCAGCTTCAACAAGAATGTGGACTTTGCCGGTCGTATGGTCTACGATGACAAAGGTGTGGAAGTATTCAACTTCGGCAAGTACAAGGGCATGTCGGTATCCGATGTCCTGAAGCGCGATCCCGGCTATTACAGCTGGATTCTGAACAGTGATTTTACCCTGAATACCAAAGCCACGCTGACCAAGATACGTCTGCGTGAAATGACTCAGAAATAAATGGCAAATATACTGAAAGGGAAGAAAATAGTATTGGGCATTACGGGCAGCATTGCCGCCTATAAAGCATGCTATATTATTCGCGGACTGATTAAGCGTGGTGCAGAGGTGCAGGTGGTCATTACGCCTGCCGGAAAAGAATTTATTACCCCTATCACGCTCTCTGCCCTGACCAGCAAACCGGTTATCAGTGAGTTCTTTGCCCAACGCGATGGTACCTGGAACAGCCATGTGGACCTCGGTCTGTGGGCAGATGCCATGCTGATAGCCCCGGCTACGGCTTCCACCATCGGCAAGATGGCGAATGGCGTGGCAGACAATATGCTGATTACCACCTATCTTTCCGCCAAAGCTCCGGTGTTTGTGGCGCCTGCCATGGACCTGGACATGTATGCCCATCCTTCCACCCAAAAGAATCTGGATACACTCCGCTCTTATGGAAACCACATCATAGAACCTGCTACGGGAGAACTCGCCAGCCATCTGGTGGGGAAAGGCCGTATGGAGGAGCCGGAGAATATCATCCGCCACCTGGAAATGTACTTTGCTGCCAAAGAGGGCGACCTGGTGGGCAAGACAGTGATGATAACCGCAGGACCTACTTATGAGAAGATAGACCCGGTGCGCTTCATCGGCAACTATTCTTCCGGCAAGATGGGACTTGCCCTGGCAGATGAATGTACCGCCAGAGGGGCCAAGGTGATACTGATTGCCGGTCCGGTGCAGCAAGGCACTTACTTCCCGATGCACCAGTACTATGCGGTAGAGTCGGCGCAGGAGATGTTCGAGGCTGCATCTGCCGCCTTTGTCCATGCCGATGCCGCCATCTTGACGGCTGCCGTGGCAGACTACACCCCCGAACAAGTGGCGGATGAGAAAATCAAGCGCGAAAAGACCGGGGAGATGAGTTTGAACTTGAAACCTACCCGCGACATAGCCGCTTTCTTAGGCAATCTGAAGAACGATGCGGAGCACTGTCAACGCCTCCTCATAGGCTTTGCCCTTGAGACTCATAACGAGCAGATGAATGCGGAAGACAAGCTCAACCGCAAGAATCTGGACTTCATCGTGCTGAACTCCCTGAACGACAAGGGAGCCGGTTTTCGTTGCGATACCAATAAAATCAGTATCATAGACCACCAGGGAAAGACGGACTACCCCTTGAAGTCCAAAGCCGAAGTGGCTGCCGACATCGTAGACCGTCTGGTGAAAGATTTAAATAGTAAATAGTAAATCGTCAAATCGTCAATATCCTTATGTTGCGTTCGCTTTACATACAGAATTATGCGCTTATTGAAAAGCTCGATATCAGCTTCAGCAGCGGTTTCTCGGTGATAACGGGTGAGACCGGTGCTGGAAAATCCATTATTCTGGGTGCCATCGGTCTGCTGCTGGGACAGCGTGCCGATGTGAAAGCCATTCGTGTAGGAGCTTCGAAGTGCATTATTGAGGCCCGTTTTGATATTTCCGCTTACGGTATGCAGCCTTTCTTTGAGGAGAATGAGTTGGAGTACGAGGAAGAATGCCTCCTGCGCCGCGAGGTGTCCGCTTCGGGCAAGAGCCGGGCATTCATCAATGACACGCCTGCTTCATTGGCTCAGATGAAGGAGCTGGGAGAACAGCTGATTGACGTGCATTCCCAGCATCAGAACCTATTGCTGAACAAGGAAGGATTTCAGTTGAATGTACTGGACATCTTGTCGCATAACGAAGAGGCCTTGTCTGCTTACCAGCATATCTTCGGAGCATGGAAGCAGGCACAGCAGGATTTGGAGGCCCTTGTTGCCCGTGCCAATCAGGATAAGTCGGACGAAGACTATATCCGTTTCCAACTGGAACAGTTGGAAGAGGCACACTTGTCTGCCGGTGAGCAGGAGGAGCTGGAGCAAGAGGCAGATACGCTGAGCCATGCGGAAGAGATAAAGGCCGGACTCTATCGGGTAGGGCAGACGCTCTACTCGGACGAAGGAGGCTTGTTGTCCGGGCTGAAGGAATGCCTGAATACGATGCTCGGCCTGCAGAGGGTTTATCCGGTTGCCGGGGAACTTGCCGAACGCATGGAAAGCACTTATATCGAGTTGAAGGATATTTCGCAGGAAGTGTCGGGTAAGGAGGATGAAATAGAGTTCAACCCCGAACGTCTGGATGAAGTGAACGAACGTCTGAACTTGATTTATACGCTCCAACAGAAGCACCGCGTTTCCACTGTCGGTGAACTTCTGGCGCTGACGGATGAATACGCCGCCAAACTCTCCGCCATCACTTCGTCCGACGAGCACATCGAGGAACTGAAAGCGCGTTGCGACGCTTTATATAATAAGGTGAAAAAGCAGGCTGCCGTCCTCACCAAGGCGCGTACTGCCGCTGCCCGTGAAGTGGAGAAGCAGATGGCTGCGCGGCTGGTTCCGTTGGGCATGCCCAATGTCCGTTTCCAGGTAGAGATAGGTGCCCGCAAAGAGCCGGGCATACACGGGGCGGATACTGTGAACTTCTTGTTTTCCGCGAATAAGAACGGGGCATTGCAAAGCGTCTCCTCCGTAGCTTCGGGTGGTGAAATAGCCCGCGTCATGCTCTCCATCAAAGCAATGATAGCCGGTGCCGTCAAGCTTCCTACCATTGTATTCGACGAAATAGATACCGGAGTCTCCGGCGAGATAGCCGACCGCATGGCGGATATCATGCAGGAGATGGGCGAGCAGGACCGCCAGGTAATCAGTATCACCCATCTGCCCCAGATTGCTGCCCGCGGACGCGCCCATTATAAGGTGTACAAGCAGGACAACGAGACGGAAACAAACAGTCACATCCGTCGTCTGACCGACGATGAACGTGTGGAAGAAATAGCCCATATGCTGAGTGGCGCTAAGCTGACCGAAGCCGCACTGAACAATGCCAGAGCATTGCTGGAAGTATCAAATAGTAAATAGTAAATCGTCAAATAGTAAATACCCATATATGGTTGATAACAGTGAAATGATTTTCGGCGTCCGTGCCGTGATAGAAGCCATTCAGGCAGGAAAAGAGATAGACAAGATATTGGTAAAGAAGGACATTCAGAGTGATTTGTCAAAAGAGCTGTTCGCTGTCTTGAAAGGGACTTTGATACCGGTACAGCGCGTTCCGGTGGAACGCATCAACCGCGTGACGCGTAAGAATCACCAGGGAGTGATTGCCTTCATCTCTTCAGTCACTTACCAGAAGACGGAGGACTTGGTACCTTTCCTTTTCGAGCAGGGCAAGAATCCTCTGTTTGTGATGCTTGACGGCATCACGGATGTCCGCAATTTCGGCGCCATTGCCCGTACTTGCGAGTGTGCGGCGGTAGATGCCGTGATTATCCCTGCACGGAACAGTGTATCAGTCAACGCAGATGCCATGAAAACTTCGGCAGGAGCCTTGCACACTTTGCCCGTTTGCCGCGAACACAGCCTGAAAGAGACCCTGCAATTCCTCAAGAATAGTGGTTTCCATATCGTGGCAGCCACGGAGAAAGGCGATTACGACTATACCAAAGCCGACTATACCGGTCCGATGTGCATCATTATGGGTGCCGAAGACAAGGGGGTGTCCTATGACAATCTGGCGTTGTGTGACGAGTGGGTGAAAATTCCCATGTTGGGAACCATCGAGTCCCTCAATGTTTCCGTTGCAGCCGGCATTTTGATTTATGAAGCGGTAAAACAAAGAACCAACTAAGATATGAAAAAGAAATTGCTGTTGATGCTCACTCTCTGTTTATTGGCTCAGTGGAGTGTGGCACAAGCCCCGAAGTGGGTAGACAAAGCCAAACGTGCCGTTTTTTCGGTGGTGACCTACGACCAGGACGATAAGATACTGAATACTGGAAACGGCTTTTTTGTCACTGAAGATGGCGTTGCGCTTTCTGACTACACCTTGTTCAAAGGTGCCCGGCGCGCCGTTGTGATGAGCTCGGACGGGGCACAGATGCCGGTGGAGGCCATTATGGGAGCTGATGACATGTACGATGTTGTCAAGTTCCGTGTCGGCATCCCCGGAAAGAAAGTCACGGCACTCACTTTGGCTGCTGTGGCTCCGGCCGTCGGTGCGGATGTATATCTGCTGCCTTATTCCACCCAGAAAGACCGTTCCTACACTGCCGGGAAAGTAAAGGAAGCTGATAAGATTTCCGGCAACTATTCCTATTATACGCTCGATATGCGTCTGAAGGACAAGATGGTGAGTTGTCCGCTGATGACTGTGGACGGGCAGGTCTTCGGCCTTGCGCAGAAGTCCTCCGGACAAGACACGGCTACCATCTGCTATGCCATTGATGCCAATTTCGCCATGTCGCAGAATATCTCCGCATTGTCTTATGGAGATATGTCATTGAAGGGCATCGGTATCAAGAAGGCATTGCCCGATACCGAAGAGCAGGCTTTGGTGTTCCTCTACATGGCTTCTTCCCAACTGTCTCCAGAGAAGTATATGGAGACTCTGAACGATTTCATTGCACAATATCCTGCCAGTGCCGACGGTTATCTGCGCCGCGCTTCCCAGCATCTGTTCATGTCCCGTGAAGATGCTTCCATGGATAAGGTCGCCGCAGATATGGATAAGGCTTTGGAGGTTGCGGCAAAGAAAGATGATGTGTATTACAACCGGGCCAAGATAATCTATAATTATGCATTGGGCAAGCCCGAGAAAGTTTATAAGGATTGGTCGCTCGACAAGGCTCTGGACGAGGTACGGAAAGCGATAGCCATTGACGAGCTTCCGGTTTATGTCCAGTTGGAGGGTGACATCCAGTTTGCCAAGCAGGACTATCCGTCGGCATTTACCAGCTATGATAAAGTGAATAAGACCATTCTGGCCTCTCCGGCTACCTTCTTCAGTGCCGCCAAGACCAAGGAATTGATGCAGGCGCCTGCCGAGGAGGTACTGGCTCTGATGGACAGTTGTGTGGCCCGCTTTACCCAGCCCTATACGGAGGAAGCCGCCCCTTACTTGCTGGAGCGTGCCCAAGCCCGTATGAATGCAGACCAGGCGCGTAATGCCATGCTGGATTATGACGCCTATTACAATGCCGTGAACGGTAAAGTGAACGACATGTTCTACTATTACCGTGAGCAGGCTGCTTTGAAGGCCAAGCAGTACCAGCGTGCGCTGGACGATATGGCGAAAGCCATCGAACTGAATCCGGAGGATTTGACTTACCGTGCCGAACTGGCAGTGGTGAATCTTCGCGTGGGACGTTACGAAGAGGCGTTGAATGTGCTGAAGGCTGCTCTGGAGAAAGACCCTAAGTATGCCGAGGCCTACCGTCTGATGGGTATCGCCCAGCTGCAGATGAAGAAGGACAAGGAAGCTTGTGCCAGCTTTGCCAAGGCAAAGGAATTGGGTGACCCCAATGTGGATGCTTTGATTGAGAAGCATTGCAAGTAAAGGGATGGGATAGAATAAAGGCTCTGCTTTCGCAAGCAGAGCCTCTGTTTTGGGGAACTCCCCCGTGTTAAATGAGTTAAGTCTAGGTATAACAGGTTATGAGTGAAATTACGTTGTTTTATTTATAAAATGCGTGGATTTCCGGAATACTGCATATACTTCGGATTTTTTTTATTTCAAAAAAGAAAATAGACTCGATTATTAATAAAAACAAACTTTGACAATCATGAAGAAAGTGATTTGCAGCCAGAAGGCACCGGGCGCCATAGGCCCTTATAGCCAGGCTATCGAAGCCAGTGGAATGGTATTTGTATCAGGTCAGTTGCCTATTGATGCAGCTACCGGAGTGATAGCTGAAGGTACGGAAGCGCAAGCCCGCCAGTCCTTGGAGAATATAAAGCATATCCTGGAAGAGGCAGGTCTGAGCATGGCGAATATTGTGAAGACAACCGTTTTTCTGGCAGACATGTCCTTGTTCGCTGATATGAACAAGGTATATGCCACCTATTTTGACGGTGCTTTCCCGGCACGTTCGGCTGTGGCAGTGAAGGCGTTGCCCAAAGATGCCTTAGTAGAGATTGAGTGCATCGCGGTTCGCTAACAAGTCGGCCACAATGAAACTGCTGCCTCCCACGAAGATGAAATCTTCCGGGAGGCTTTTTTCTTGTGCGGCCCGCACGGCAGCAGGTACATCAGGATAGCAATGTCCTTCCAGACCTGCTGCTTCGGCAAGCTCCTGTAGTTCGCTTTCGGGCAATGCTCGCTTCACGCTGGCTTTGGTGAAGTAGTAGGTCGCTTCCCGGGGCAGCAGGGCCAGTACCCCCCGTATATCCTTGTCATTCACCATGCCTATGATGATGTGTAGCTGGCGGTAAGCCTGCTGTTTCAGTTGTTCTGTAATGTAGGTGATGCCTCCCACATTGTGGCCGGTGTCACAAATCAGGGTGGGCGAGTCCTGCAGTTTTTGCCAGCGTCCCATCAAGCCCGTCAGTTCCACCACACGGGCAAAGCCACTGCGCACTGCTTGTCCGTCCAGCCGGTAGCCGGCTTCTTTCAGTAGCGGGAGGGCGGTGAGGATGGTCCGGGCATTTTTCTGCTGGTAGAGCCCTTTCAGTTCGTATTCTATTCCGGGATAGTCTTCACGGTCATTCTCCTCGGCAAAGTAGATGGGAGCACCCGTTGTCTGTGCTTTTTCCAGAAATACCGGTTTCGTTTCGGGAGTGGTCTCGCCGATTACAACGGGGATACCGCTTTTAATGATTCCTGCCTTCTCTCCTGCGATTTTTGCCAAGGTGTCCCCCAGGAATTGGGTATGGTCAAAACTGATGTTGGTGATGATGCATACATCCGGACGGATGATATTGGTACAGTCCAGGCGTCCGCCTAGTCCCACCTCGATTACGGCTACATCCACCTTTTCATCGGCAAAGTAGCGGAAGGCCATGGCGGTGGTCAGCTCAAAGAAAGAGGGATGGAGGGGTTCGAAGAAGCCACGTTCCTGCTCTACAAAACGGATGACGTATTCCTCGGGTATAGGCTGTCCGTTAATCCGGATGCGCTCCCGGAAATCCACCAGATGGGGCGAGGTATAGAGCCCGACCCTGTATCCTGCCTCTTGCAGTATGGCGGCAAGCGTATGCGAGCAGGAACCCTTTCCATTGGTACCGGCCACATGAATGCTGCGGAAACTGCGGTGGGGATGTTCGAAGTGTGCGTCCAGGGTCAGAGTGTTTTCCAACCCTTCCTTGTATGCTGAGCCGCCCACTTGCTGAAACATGGGCACACTGTTATATAAGTAAGTTAAAGTGTCCTGATAATCCATCTTTTATAATATTTAACGGAGAAGCAATCCTTTCTCCCTATTAATTTGTTATCTTTAAAAGCGACAAAGATAATGCAGACCGAACGCAATCAAGCTTGCTTGAAATTGCTTGCAGTGTAGCTTATCTTAAGCTTATGCAAAGGTATTAACAATTTAAATCTAACGTGTATGGGAGCTAAGAAAAATTTTGTGATTGATACGAATGTGATTCTTCACGATTATAACTGTTTGAAGAATTTTCAAGAGAATGACATTTATCTTCCCATCGTAGTCCTTGAAGAACTGGACAAATTCAAGAAAGGTAATGAGCAGATTAATTTCAATGCGCGTGAGTTCGTCCGTGAGCTAGATTTGATTACCGATGATAATCTGTTCACCAAAGGGGCGCCATTGGGAGAGGGCTTGGGCCGTCTGTTTGTGGTGGCAGGTATGGTGGACTCTCCCCGGGTACGTGATTCCTTTCCCGAACGCATCCCCGACCATCAGATTCTGTCGGTAGTGGACTGGCTTTCCACCAAAAAGCCTAAAATGAAAACCATCCTTGTCACGAAAGACGTGAATCTGCGCATGAAGGCGCGTTCCATCGGTCTGCTGTGCGAAGACTACATCAATGATAAGGTAATCAATGTGGATATATTCGAAAAGTCGAATGAAGTGTTCGAGGGTATTGACCCTGCGCTGATAGATCGCATTTATTCTTCCAAAGAAGGACTGGACATCAACGAGTTCGATTTTAAGGACATCATTCGTCCCAACGAATGTTTTGTGCTGAAGAGTGACCGCAGCAGTGTGCTTGCGCGTTATAATCCCTTTGCCCATTCGATTTGCCGGGTCCACAAGACAAAGAATTATGGCATTGAACCGCGCAATGCCGAGCAGAGCTTTGCTTTTGAGGTGCTGAACGACCCGAACATCAAGCTGGTTGCCCTGACCGGCAAGGCGGGAACCGGCAAGACCCTGCTGGCATTGGCCGCCGCATTGGGAAAACTTACCGACTACAAGCAGATTCTCCTGGCACGTCCCATCGTGGCCCTATCCAATAAAGACCTTGGATTCCTTCCTGGTGATGCCAATGAGAAAGTGGCTCCTTACATGCAGCCTTTGTTCGATAATTTGAATGTAATCAAGCATCAGTTCGCTGCCAATTCCTCTGAAGTGAAACGCTTGGAGGATATGCAAAAAAGTGAACAATTGGTCATCGAGGCATTAGCCTTTATCCGTGGGCGCAGTTTGAGCGAGACCTACTGTATTATTGATGAAGCCCAAAACCTGACTCCGCATGAGATTAAGACCATCATCACCCGTGCCGGTGAAGGCACAAAAATGGTGTTTACCGGTGATATTCAGCAGATAGACCAACCCTATCTGGACAGTCAGTCCAATGGGCTTGTTTATATGATAGACCGCATGAGGGACCAGAATTTGTTTGCCCATGTCAATCTGGTGAAAGGGGAGCGCAGCCAGTTGAGCGAGTTGGCAAGTAATCTGATGTAGCGGATACCGCATTTTCCGGGGCAAAACTATTTCTATCCCGCTTTCTGACTGTTAAAACGGGGGAGGTGGGATGGTTTCTTTATAGACGATAAATAATTGTTATAACATTTTTTTATCGATTTATTGTCTGTTTTGACTAAAATAGTGTATCTTTGCCTCGCCTAAAACAAAACTGTCAAGCGAAATGAAGCGAAATTTTTTTCATCGGTATCTTTCCGCGAAAGTGCTTCCGATATGGACTATTCTGTTAATTGATGTATTTATCATCGTCATATCCAGTCTGTTGGCCTATGCTCTCCGATATGATTTCAGAAGCATTTTTCTGGAATCATCTACCATTGACAAGACCATTTTATGGACGGTTGCTGTCAACCTGATTTTCTTCCGTGTTTTCCGTACGTATTCCAATGTACTGCGCTTTTCCTCCTTTGTGGATATCATGCGCATTTTTGTGTCATTGACGGTGTCGTATGCACTGCTGATGATAACGAGCGTCCTGACGGAAAGCTATTTGGAGTTTAACCTGGCTCCGGTCAGCGTGCTGTTCATGTCCTATATCATCAGCTTTGCCATGATGGCATGCTCCCGTGTGATTGTCAAGACTTTCTTCGAGGCGCTGAACTTCGACGGCACCCATAGTGCCAATGTGTTCATTTACGGTGCCAAGGAAGCCGGGGTCAATATTGCCAAGGCATTACGTGTCAATCTGCGCAACCACTACCGTCTGCGCGGATTCATTGCGGACGAACCTGAGCTTATCAATAAGGTGATGATGGGTGTCAAGGTGTTCCCCAACGATGATACGCTGATTGATGTGCTGAACGACCGCGATGTGCAGACCATTATCATTTCTCCCGCCAAGATGGAAGAATTGAAGAAGTCCGACATGGCTGACCGCCTGCTGGTGCACAACATCAAACTGATGACCGCACCCCCCTTGAGCGAGTGGAACGGCCAGGCGCTGAGCCGTACGCAGCTGAAGGAAATTCAGATTGAGGACCTGCTTCAGCGCAATCCCATCGAGATAGATATCCGTAAGGTTGCCTCTCATCTGGAGGGCAAGCGCGTGATGATTACGGGCGCCGCCGGCTCCATCGGCAGTGAAATCATGCGCCAGGTGGCTTCGTTCAATCCCTATAAACTTATTTTAGTGGACCAGGCCGAGACCCCTCTGCACGACATCCGTCTGGAACTTCAGGACCGTTGGCGCGACATCGATGCCGAGACCATCATAGCCGACATCTCCAATGCCACGCGCATGGAGGATATCTTCAGGGAGTTCAAGCCCCAGTATATTTTCCATGCGGCCGCCTACAAGCATGTGCCGATGATGGAGGACAACGTTTCCGAGTCCATCCAGGTGAACGTATTCGGCACGCGCACCGTTGCCGATCTTGCCGTGAAATACGGTGCCGAGAAGTTTGTGATGATTTCTACGGACAAGGCTGTTAACCCTACAAACGTGATGGGCTGTTCCAAGCGTATTTGCGAGATTTATGTGCAGTCTCTTGCGAAGAAGTTGCAGAAGGAGGGAGGCCATGCCACTCAGTTCATCACTACGCGTTTCGGCAATGTGCTGGGTTCCAACGGTTCTGTCATTCCCCGTTTCCGCGACCAGATTCAGCGTGGCGGCCCGGTAACAGTGACCCATCCTGAGATAATCCGTTACTTCATGACCATTCCCGAAGCTTGCCGCCTTGTTCTTGAGGCCGGCAGTATGGGCAACGGCGGTGAAATCTACATCTTCGACATGGGTAAGCCAGTGAAGATTGTGGATCTTGCCAAGCGTATGATCAGCCTTTCCGGACGTACGGATGTGAAGATTGAATTTACCGGTCTTCGTCATGGCGAGAAGCTCTACGAGGAACTCTTGAATGTGAAGGAGCTTACAAAGCCCACCTATCATGAGAAGATTATGATTGCCACGGTGCGTGAGTATGACTATGACGAGGTGAAGGAGCGTATCCAGAAGCTGATTGATGTAAGTTACACCTATGACCAGATGAAAATTGTTGCTGCCATGAAGGATATTGTTCCGGAATTCGTGAGCAAGAATTCCTGCTTTGAGGCGCTGGATAAGAAGAAATAAAAAGATAGCGGTATAGTATAAAATGAAAGGGTGATAACGTCATTGTAGTGTTATCACCCTTTCAATTTTATTGTCTTCTTGTCAGCCTTTTGTCTCATTCATGTGAAGAGAAGTATTTCAAGAACTGTGTACGTTCGAAAGTATTGACTCCCTTCGGGTCGTTTACGTTCAGAATACCTTTGAACTGGCTGATGGTTTCCATACCTTTGCGGTCCATCCACAAGTTGAGGAAGCGGATGTATTCTTCAATGATGGTAGCTGAATTCTGATAAAGCACACTGCATATCTCTACGGCCGAAGCACCTGCCAATATTGTCTTGACAACGCCTTCGGGCGAGTGGATACCACCGGAAGCGGCATAGTCCAGCTTGTTTACGGCCGCCGAAGCGATGCCTATCCAGCGCAGGGCTTTAGACAAATCGGCTTCATTGCTGAATACGTTACCGGATACTTGTATCATTTTCTCAATGTTGATGTCCGGCTGGTAGAAGCGGTTGAACAGCACTACTGCGGCGGCACCGTTGGCGTACAGCTGGTCTATCAGCGCTATCGGGTTGGTCAGGTTGTCACCCAGCTTCATGATGACGGGTATCTTGACCGTCTTCTTGATGTGGCTCAGAATGTCGATGTGGCGTTGCTCGAAACTGCCGTAAACATATTGTACATCCGTCTGCAGTGCAAGGATATTGATTTCCAGTGCGTCTGCACCGGCTTCTTCTATTTTGGCGGCAAATTCCACCCAGTCGGCATTCTGATAGCAGTTGATGCTGGCTATGATGGGGATATTGCAAACCTTTTTGCTTTCCTTAATCAGGTTCAGATATTCACCCAGCTTATGTTCGCGGATATATCCTACAAGGTAGTCACTGCCTTCGGGGTACATGTTCGGGTCTCCCATCCAGTCAGCCTCCATCATGATTTGCTCTTCAAAGAGTGATTTTAGCACAATGGCACCTGCGCCGGCCTCAGATAGTTTCTGGTTCTTGGCGGCGCTGTCTGTCAGTCCGGAGCTGCTGACGATAATGGGGTTTCTGAGTTTCAGCCCTGCAAAAGTAGTTTCTAATGTTGCCATGATAATGATTTTTTATGGTTAATAGTTTCTTTCTCCAAAAATCTTGCTTCCTACACGTATTAAGGTGCTCCCGGCTGCAATGGCCTCGTGGTAATCGTGAGACATTCCCATGGACAATTCCCGGAATGACTCTGCATCGGCAAACCACTTGGTTTTCACTTCATTGAAGAAGCTACTTAAAGAACAAAACTCAGTTTTGATTTGTTCGTCATTGTCCGTATTCGTGGCCATGCCCATCAATCCGCATATCCGGATATGATTGAGCTCTCTCCATTCACCGGCTGCCAGCATTTCCCGGCATTCGTCAAAGCTGAATCCAAACTTGGTCTCTTCCCGGGCAATGTGTAGCTGTAGCAGGCAGTTGACGGTTTTTCCGGCTTTGGCAGCCTGCTTGTTCACTTCGGCCAACAGCTTGTAGGAGTCTATGCCATGAATCAGCGCTACGTAAGGAACGATATATTTTATTTTGTTTGTTTGCAGATGCCCGATGAAATGCCATTCTATGTCTTTGGGCAGACTTTCGTATTTGGCGGTCATTTCCTGCACCTTACTTTCTCCGAACACACGCTGGCCGGCACGATACGCTTCTTCTATCGCCTCGTTGGGGTGAAATTTGGAAACAGCCACCAGCCGTACCTTTTCAGGCAGTTCGCTCAGTACTTGTTTTAAATTCTCTGCAATCATCGTTTTTTTGAGTTATGAGTTATGAGTTATAAGTTATGGGTCGCAATAATAATTCATAACTTATAACTCATAACTTAAATTAAACTTCCGGTTTGTCGTCGGGCTCTGCACTGTACGGATATACATCCATAATGGCAGTTTCCGCTACAGATGCTATCTGGTAGTCGGCCATTGTGCCTTTCATGCCCTCATCCAGTTTCTTCACTGCATCACGCAGGTCGGCAGCCTGCACCAATACCTGGGTAGAGGTTTTCTTTTCCGCACCGCTTTTCTCGTCCAGTGTGATGAAAACCAGTTTACATTTAAACCAGCGGTCGGCAGCTTCCTCTTCGCTGGGGAACAATTCGCTATAGTTGGCACGTTTGATGTCCGATACGGTGAACTCTCCCGAAATGAACGGCGTCATCTCTTCGATGATGCGTGCTTCCGCTTCCGTAAAACTGAGGGCATCTACCAGGTACGGTTCGGTCACCTTCTTGTTCATTCCATTTTCCATTGTTTTCTCGTAACGGATCTTACATTCAAACCATGTATGCATTGCCATAATTTTCTGTTTTTAATTATTGATTTATTGTTAGTTAAGCTGCTTTATGCGTGCCTATGCCCGCCGAAAGCAGTGCAAAGATAGCCAAAAACTAAATGGATATAAAAAGTTGCCTTGCATTTTACGTGAAAATTTTATTGGAGAACCGGGACGGTACGTATGGGCATAAAAAAAGGAGTACCGCTGTACTCCAACCTTTGTTAACCTTAAATCTAATACTATGAAAAACACATTGCAAAGGTACGGACTTTTTCGACATTTGCAAGAGTGACGGGGTATAAGGTGTGTATTTATAACACTTATTATGTTTTATACCTTTGTACTACATCTTTTTTAAAACTTGAGGCGTGTTGCTGAAACATAAATTTGCATCTGTTTTGCTTCCACACTTCCACCCACCTCCTGCATCTCCCTATCCATCGGCATTTACTCTGCGGTGGAAGCAACCTGAAAAGGTGGAAGCAAAATTTGCTTCCACCTGCCAAAAACGTCTGAGTTTTGCCGTAACTTATTATCCTCTACCATAATACCGCGCGTGGGTTACATAAATCGGTCGGTGTAGTTTTCCTGCATTTTCGAGCTTGCCCGACTATGAATAATGGAGTCTAATGTCTTTTAAGTTGCTGTACAATACATTTGTGCCTTGTGCGCAATAGGCGCGGGCTACGTACTTCATCTGTAAAAGCCTTGGAGTTAGTGACGCCTAACGGCCATGAACAACCCTGCTTATGGCCATGAAGCAATCGTTTGACGGTCATAAGCAGAGCTGTTCATGGCCGTTAGGCGTTATTAATTCCCTATGCAACAGTAGACATACTTACTTACGCAACTTCAATAATGCATTTATGAGGGTAAGATATTGGAATGTAGAATGATATATTGGAAATGATGAGGTGTTTTTTAAACGTTCGTTTAATAAACGTCTATTTTTAAGAAAATAAGTAGAGGCATAAAAGTTAAAAAGGAACAGAACTTTAAGATGTCAAATATTAGATATATACTACTGTTATTCAATATATTAAGATAAAATAGGAAACGCTTTGGAAATATTTTTATTAAACATTTTGTTACTTCAAAAAATACAGCTTATCTTTGCGTCCATTAAACGAACGTTTATTGGACACTTCTATGAGTCTAATATCTTCTTTAATAGCTTATTATTATTGCAAAAGTGTACAATACGGTTTGAGTGGGAAAATGTCTCGTTCAAACCGCGAAGCGCACCCGGAACTGAGCTGATTCATTCGAAAGAAAATTCCTAAGTGACTGAACAACAGAAATATTGGTTTGCAGCCCGCACCCGTGACAAGCAGGAATTCACAGTTCGGAAATCTCTGGACCGACTTAAATCGGAAGAACATTTGGACCTTGATTATTATCTTCCCACGCGTTTTGTCATTTCGCAATTGAAGTATCGCCGTAAGCGTAGCGAAGTTCCAGTAATCCGTAATCTGGTGTTTGTTCATTCCACCAAGCAGACAGCCTGCGATATATCCAACATCTATAATGTCCCCCTTTTTTATATGAAGGACCTTTCCACGCATTCCATGCTGGTGGTGCCGGATAAGCAAATGGAGGATTTTATGTTCGTGATGGATCTGAATCCTGACGGTGTCAGCCTTAATAGCGAAATTCTTACTGTTGGGCATAAAGTAAAAGTTATCAAAGGCGAACTCAGCGGTATTGAAGGTGAGGTTGCCATCGAAGCCAATAAAACATACGTCGTTATCCGTATTAAAGACCTTTTGACTGCAAGTGTCAAAGTCCCCAAATCCTATCTGAAAATAATCGGGTGACTTCTAAATAAGTATAATCTTATATTTTAATCATATATCATAATAATGAATGATTTAACTTCCCGTGCTCTTGAGCTTCAGCATGCAGCTCATGAGCTGATGTATCTTGGTATGGACGGTGAGCCGGTCTATTCCGACACTTTTTGCCGGTTGAATAAGGAAGTGCTTGTTAAGTCCGATTCTCTTTTTTCTGCTCAGAGTTCCGATGTTGAAGAGGAGGCGAATTTGTGTCTGGCTCTTTTGATGGGGTATAATGCTACCATTTATGATGATGGGGATAAGGAGCAAAAGAAACAAATGGTATTGAATCGGATTTGTCTTGTTTTGGAGCAGTTGCCTGCTTCTTTACTTAAAGTCCGACTACTGACTTATACATATGGGGAGGTTTATGAAGAGGTCTTGTTTCAAGAAGCCTATGCGATTATTGAAGGTTGGAACAAAGATAATTTGACTTCGGAACAAACTGTAATCATCGAAGAATTGAAAAATATCGAAGAAAATCCATATCCGTTTGAGGAAGTGGAATAGGATTTGGGTGTGATAAGGAAATCATAAAAAATAGATAACTTTTATTGATATGAAAGCATGTTTTATGGGGTTGGGTTATATTGGCCTGCCTACTGCGATTATTGCTGCTAAACACGGAATTCAGATTATCGGGGTTGATATTAATCCCAAAGTTGTAGAAATGACTAATCAGGGTAAGTTGCATATCATTGAACCAGGTATGCAGGAGCTTCTTCAAGAAGTCGTTACTATCGGTCAGTTGAAGGCTTCAACAACTCCAGAAGTGAGTGATGCCTATTTTATGGTGGTACCTACTCCTTTTAAGGGAAATCATGAGCCTGATATTTCTTACGTGGAAGCTGCTACCCGTGCCGTAATTCCTTTGTTGAAAGAGGGAGATTTGTATGTCATAGAATCTACATCACCGGTAGGTACTACTGATAAAATGTGTGATTTGATATTTGGATTACGTCCGGAATTGAGAGATAAAATTTATATTGCTTATTGTCCGGAGCGTGTTCTTCCTGGGAACGTCATTTATGAGTTAGTTCATAATGACCGGGTCATTGGCGGTCTGAATGAAGCTTCTACAGATAGGGCTATTGAGTTTTATAGTAAGTTTGTACAAGGAACGCTCCATCGCACTAATTGTAAAACGGCAGAAATGTGTAAACTGACAGAAAACTCCTCCCGTGATGTACAGATAGCTTTTGCCAATGAACTCTCTCTGATTTGTGATAAAGCAGGAATCAATGTCTGGGAATTGATTAACTTGGCGAACAAGCATCCCCGTGTGAATATCCTTCAACCTGGTTGTGGTGTTGGAGGACACTGTATAGCGGTTGATCCTTATTTCATTACGGCTGAATTTCCTATGGAATCTAAAATCATATCTACCGCTCGTGAAATCAATAACTATAAAGCATTCTGGTGTGCAGAGAAAGTGCGGAATGCTATGTTGAAGTTTGAATTGGAATATCATCGTAAACCTACTATTGCTATGATGGGGCTGGCTTTTAAACCCGATATTGATGATTTGCGTGAAGCTCCTGCCAAGTATATTACTACTAAAGTGATGCAAAGCTGTAATAATGCAGATATTTTAGTAGTGGAACCTAATGTGCAGGAACACAACGTATTTAAACTTACAGATTATAAAGAAGCCTATGAGAAGGCTGATATCGTCGTTTTTCTGGTTGCTCATTCTGTATTTAAATCTCTGCCATATAATGATCGGAAAGTAATTCTTGACTTTTGCGGAATTTACAAGAAATAATAAATACCTTATAGCATGAAGAAGATTATGTTGGTTTTCGGGACTCGTCCCGAAGCCATAAAGATGGCTCCTCTGGTGAAAGAATTTCAAAAATATCCGGAGGAGTTCAAGACAATCGTATGTGTTACCGGTCAGCATCGCGAAATGCTTGATCAGGTATTGCATATATTTGAAATCATTCCTGATTATGATTTGAATATTATGAAACCAGGACAGGATTTGTATGATGTGACAGCTCGTGTTTTGATAGGTATGCGTGATGTTTTGAAAGAGGTACAGCCAGATGTTGTTTTGGTTCATGGTGATACAACCACTTCTACGGCTTCGGCATTGGCTGCTTTTTATCAGCAGATTCCAGTGGGACATGTAGAGGCGGGACTTCGGACTCATAATATATATAGCCCTTGGCCGGAGGAGATGAATCGAGTGATAACAGGGCGTATTGCCAGTTATCATTTCTCTCCAACTCCTTTGAGTCGTCAGAATCTGTTGGATGAAGGTGTAAAGGAATCAGCTATAATAGTGACAGGTAATACAGTAATAGATGCACTTTACATGGTTGTAGATAAGATAAAGAGTGATAAGAGGTTTGATGAAGAGCTGAAAGGCATTTTGAAAACTGCCGGTTATGACATCAACCGCTTGTTAGATGGAAAAAAATTAGTCTTGATAACAGGTCATCGTCGTGAAAATTTCGGTGACGGATTTGTTTCTATGTGTCGGGCTATTCAGACTCTTACAAAGAAATATCCAAATGTTGATTTTGTCTATCCGATGCATTTAAATCCCAATGTTCGTAAACCAATTCATGAGGTATTTGGCAAAGATTTATCCAATTTAGGGAATATGTTCTTCATAGAGGCTTTAGAGTATCTTTCTTTTGTTTATCTGATGGAGAAATCCGCTATAGTTTTGACAGATAGCGGTGGTATTCAGGAAGAAGCTCCCGGACTTGGGAAGCCAGTACTTGTGATGCGTGATACGACAGAGCGTCCAGAGGCGCTGGAAGCTGGAACTGTGAAATTAGTAGGAACAAATTATGATAAGATTATAGGTGAAGTTGCTGTTTTGTTGGATGATGAAGCATGTTATGAAAGAATGAGTAAGGCGGTGAATCCTTACGGGGATGGGCTGGCGTGTAGTAGAATTGTGTATACGTTGAAATAATGTGAGTAATGCCACTTTTGAAAGATACTTTAAATGCGACATTGTGGTCAGTATTGGCTGAAATTATTGCAAAAATAATTAGCCCTGCTGTTTTCTTAATACTTACTCATATACTGTCACCATCGGATTTTGGAGTTGTTTCAGTTGCTACAACAATTTTAGGACTCATTTATGTTGTGAGTGATATGGGGACAAGTAAAGTTCTTATTCAAGCAGAAGATGATGAGGGTAATATCCAAAAATTATATGATGCTGCTTTTTATCTAAATATATTTGTTGGCATTATATTATTTTTGGTGGTTTTTCTTTTTTCAAAAGAACTCGCATCATTTTATTCTCAGCCTCAATCAGACTCTGTGATAAAAGTCATGTCTGTACAAATATTGTTGTACTCATTGTGTTCTGTTCAAAATGCCATTAGAAAAAGAAATTTAGATTTTAGATTTTTATTTTATATAAGACTTATAACAATATGTTCTCCATTATTGATAGCATTGCCTATCGCTTTTTCAGGTGGTGGCTATTGGGCCATAGTTTTAAGTACTATTGCAGGTTCTTTATTAAATACTGTGGTATTATGGGTTAAAAGTAAATGGAAACCGATATTATACATTAATTGGCATATGATTTATCGTGTTATAGGTAAATCAATATGGAATACGATAGAGCAAATATGTGTTTGGATACCAGTATGCTTTGATACTTTTTTGATATCAAAGTTTTTATCTGTAAATGATTTAGGCTTATATACTACTTCCAAAACCTTGTTTAATACTGCAATCGGATTGTTATTTACTCCTATATTACCTGTGTTATTCAGTGCTTTCTCACGTTACCAGAATAGTGGAAAGCTGTTAAGAGAGGCACTTTTATTTAGTCAAAAGGTTGTATTTTTATTGGGAGCAAGTCTTGGATTATTTGTATATATATTTAATAGTTATATATCAGATTGCTTCTTTTCTAACACATGGAGTGAAATATCATCAATTTTAGGTATTATGTTTCTGATTATGGGACTTGAGTCTTTTTATTCTGCTTTTATCGAGGGGGTTAGGTCTAAGGGATATTTTAAAGAAATTGCGGTTAATACAAGTGTAAGTATTTTGGTGGCAATACCGTTTTTATTGCTTTCTGTTAAATATGGTTTATTTTATTATGTTGTTGTTAGGAGTTTAGCTTTATATATACATTATCCCGGTATTTTTTATCTACTTGATAAAAAAATAGGAATTTCATTTAAGCAATCTGTTTACAATGTTCGTTTCATTTTAATTTCTATAATAATAATGTTACTCTTAAATTATTGTTTGGAGGGGCTTGGTGTTGAATCACGGTTTGGACTTTTTCTATTGAAATTATTTTCTACTGTTTCAGTTTTATTGATTTTCTTATTTGTGGAACGTAAATTCTTGAAGCAAATATTGTCATTGGTAATGAAGAGATAATTTTATGAATGTTTTATTTGTATTAAGAAGTTTCCCATCCTGTGGTGGTGTGCAATCTATTACAAAGATAATAGCGGAATCTTTGTTAGATAGAGGATTAAACGTTACTGTATTATCTTGTATTCAGACATTAAATGAATATGATAATTTGAATTCGTTTCGTTTTCATCATTTATCATTACCATCTTCTGTTTTGATGAGTGATATTAATATTCAATATTTCCATACGATATTGGAAGATGATAAAGTTGATATCATCATTAATCAGGGGGTATATCGCGATGTTACAACATTTTTGTATGTTGCATTAAGGCATAAGAAAAAATATAAGGTACTGTCTGTTATACACAGTGATCCTTTGGGTGAAATTAAGGATTTGAAATATCAGATATCCCAAAAAGGTTTCAAACCATTAATAAAACGTACTTTTTTATCATTGTATAAACAAAGGATTAAGAGCATTTATATTAATAGACTAAAAGCTGCAGAAGCATTTTCTTCTGCATTTGTATTACTCTCTGCATCGCATATTAATGATTTTAAGGCACTTTGTCCCAAAATAGTGAAGCCCATTTATGTTATACCCAACTGTGTAAATTTTGAAGATATAAATATAGATGATGAGTTCCTTGCTAACAAAGAAAAGAAAATTGTCTATGTTGGAAGAATTGTTGAGTCCCATAAACATGTTAGTCGGTTGTTGTATATATGGGATAAAATATGGTATAAACATGCTGATTGGCGGCTAGAATTGATAGGAGATGGGGATGATTTAACATATAATATGGACATTGCTGAGAAATTGCATTTGCAGAATATTTCATTTATAGGGAGGAGAAAAAATGTTGTACCTTACCTCATAAAAGCTAGTATTGTATGTCTCGTTTCAGAATCAGAAGGATTAAGTATGTCATTGTTAGAAGGAATGTATTTCGGTGCAATACCTATTGCTTATGCAAGTTTTTCGTCAATCAATGATTTTATTATTAATAATGTTAATGGGTTTTCTATAACTCCTTATAAACAGGAAGAGTACATATCAAAACTTGAGATGTTGATGATGGATGTTGATTTACGGATTAAGTTGGCAAAGGAAGCAAAAAAAATGACAAAATCTTTTTCCCTTGAGAGTGTAACAGATAAATGGATAGATTTATTCTCAACTTTATGATTTTATATAAAATAAAAAGTTTTTTCATTAAACTATATTGGTTTTTGGCTCATCTTATAGTTGATAGATTACTATTCATTATAGATTATGTTTTTTTCTTTAGGCTGAAGAAAACAAATTTCTTGCCTCTTGATCTTACCTCTCAAAAAGTTTTAGTGATTGCTGCACATAGTGATGATGAGATATTAGGATTAGGAGGAACTCTTTTAAAGCATAGTACATTGAATCATGATATTACTATATTGTATGTAACAGATGGATGTAAAAGTTTCAATCCATCTGTTACTCGTCAAGAAATGGTTGCTATGAGAAGACATGAAGCTCTTAACTTGTCAAATTATTTTTCTAAAATAAAAACAATTTTTCTAAATAAAATAAGCTTTGAATTTACTGTTTCTGAAAGTCTTATATCTGAAATAGCTCATGCTATCCAAAACTCCAATCCTGATATAATTTATGTATTATCTCCTATAGATGTTAATATAGACCATACCAATGCAGCCTTGGCATCATTTGCAGCTATCCAAAATATTCATTATAGAGGTCGAATGTGTTTATATGAAGTACAAACGCCTTTGACTTATTTATATGCTAATAGATATATTGATATTACTGATTTTATTGAAAATAAGAAAAATATATTATTGAGCTATAAATCCCAAAGTGTTATGTTTAATTCGTTCATTAAGATTATTTGTTATAATAAACTTGCTGCTATTCATTTACCTAATACTAATGCTGCTGAATTTGTGAGAGAATTGTCAGAAGAGGATATATTGCAATTAATCAGAAGATCTAATTCTATCAATAAGGATAAAATTCTAATTATGAGAGCAAAACGATTTCTGCGAACTAGTTACAAGTCAATGGAGAAATTCTTTTTAGATTGATTTATGAAATTGTTTCGGATTAATATAATTTCTTTTCGCAATTGGATAATGCACTTATTTCTATGTTTGCTCATTATTTTCGATTTGAGGACTTATTTGGTGACTGGAAGTGGAATATCAATCATAACATCGGGATTAATATTCTTTTATCTTGTGTGTTATTTGTATTTATGTGTGTTATATCCTAAAATTTATATTAGATTCTTCGATGTAATAGTATTTTTGTTTTTATGTATATATGGTGCTAGAGTTTATGTAAATATATATATAGATGGTATTTATAATACAATTTTTGAGAATAATATAACATACATAGTGTATTTCTTTCTGCTTGCAGCTCTTCCTTATCAAGCATGTAGGCGCATTCCTTTTTCCAAGATACATATAGAAACTCTTCTTGTAATATTATTTGTGTTTTATTTTTTAGCTTTAATTTATTCGTTTTCTAATGTAATGACTTCTATTGCGATGAAAACTTATGTTGGCAATGAGGGGCGGTTTGAGGCTAACGCTATGCTAGATACGATTGGCTATGGACATTTAGGACTGACACTGGTTCTCATTTCATTTTCTCTTCTTATTTGTCATCATAAAAAACTGATTATTGGTATATTGGGAGGATTAGGAATATTATGTGGGGCATTGTCTATTATCCTTGCTAATTCAAGAAGTCCAATGTTGGCTTTATTAGTATGCTTAATAATTATCTTCAGTAATCGTATTAGTTTCAGACTATTATTGCTTATTTCTATTTTAGTTTCTTTGTTTGTTATCTATATTGATGAAATTAATATCTTTTTTCAAGAGGTTTTTAAAAGTCAATTTATAGATCGCTTTCTTACAATTTTTAAAGGGGATGGAAATGGTATGTCTGGAAGAAATATTTACTATAACCAAGGTTGGGCAATCTTTTCTGATAATCCCTTATTAGGACAATCTTTTTTGCTCACTTCAGGTGATATAAAGGGGGATTATGTTCATAATTCTTTTTTGGAAAGCTTAATGGCAGGGGGACTTTTGGGAGGAATACTATATATAATAATGACTCTTTGGGGAGTGACTTGTTCTTATAAGCTAATTAATAATCGCAGTAGATATATATTTTTTGCACTCTTTTTTATTCAGATGTTGACTTATTCATTGTTTTCACGTTCATTCATAGCATTACCATTGTATTGGGTTTCTTTGTCATCTGTATTTTCAATTTATCAATTAGAATATGGAAAATCTTAGAATTGTAATTGTAACAGCTTACTATTATCCATTAAACGTACCAAGGGCTTTTCGTGCAACGGAATTGGCTCATGAATTTGCTAGAAGAGGACATCAAGTAACGGTTATAAATGCAATAACAGTATTAAACTCCGATGGGGTATTGTTGTCTATAGATAAAACACCTAATGTTAAACTGATAAATTTGCATGCCTTTAAATGGTGTATTGATAGTTCCAAAAAAGTACAATACAGTAATAGTGGATTCTTTTCAAATATTAAACAATATCTCGGGAAGTTTTTGTTTTATATTTCTACCAATAAATGGTTTTATTTGTACCTAAAAGTTAAGAATTTATTGACTTTTGAACAAAAATACGACTTATTAATCTCAATAGGTCTTCCTTTTGCCATTCATTGGGCAGTAGCACATAAAATTGCAGGTCGGAATATTGCCGATTGTTATGTTGCAGATTATGGTGATCCTTTTTCTAAATTTAATATTGCAACTAAAGTTGCTCCCTATTTCCAGTTCATAGAAAAAAAATGTATAAATCGATTTGATTTTATTTCTATTCCAACAGATATAGCAATCAACTCCTATAGGTGGTTGAAGGATGATGATCATATAAAAGTTATACCTCAAGGATTCAATTTTAACGGAATTAAATTATCGACATATACGCCAAATTCTGTACCTACATTTGCTTTTGCTGGCTTATTCTATTCTGATATTCGGAATCCTCAAATATTTTTAGATTTTTTGTCTGACTTTACTTTGGATTTTCGTTTTGTTATTTATACAAATATTAATGTTCAAGATAGTATGAAGTGTCTTAGACCCTATATTGATAAATTGGATGGACGTATGTTGATAATTGATTCTATACCACGTGATAAATTGATTTTGGAACTCAGTAAAATGGATTTTCTGATAAATGTGAAAAATTCCTCAAATAATCAAAGCCCAAGTAAATTAATAGATTACACCTTAGCAAATCGTCCTATTTTTTCTTTTTCATCAAAACTTTATGATTCTGAACGTTTTTTGAGATTCTATAATGGAATATATGATAATTTAGACTCTATAGATTTATCGCAATTCAATATTGTCAATGTGGCAAATCAGTTTTTGAATTTATACTATATAAATCAATAAGTTATTTATGCTATATATTGAAGCATCCCAAATTAATTCTAATGGTGGGATAGTGTTATTGGATTTGTTATTGCGAAGAATTAAAGAAAGAAATATAGATGCAATAATTTATATAGGTTATGGGCATGTTTTGAATAGACTTAAATATTTAGAATCTAAAAATATCAGACTTGTGAGAACTTCTCTATTCAAGACTTTTGTCAGATACGTTAGTCGTAGAAATAAGGTTCTTTTTTTGTGTAACTTGCCTCCATTTCGCCGTAATCTTTCTTCAATCATCTATATCCATAATCTTTTTTTTGCAGAAAGACCTAAATGGACAAATATAGATAGTACCATTGGGTTAAATTTGCGAAAATATTTATATTATATTTTATTAAAATTGTTCATGCGAAAAGTTGATATAGTAGCTTGTCAAACTTCGGAAATGGCAATACGGTTGAAAAATACATTTGGAATATCTCCTTTAGTGCTTCCTTTTTTTGAAGATATAAAGAGAAAAGTTGCTGAAAAGAAATATGATTTTTTTTATCCAGGATCAAGTGCTACTCATAAAAATAACAATGTGTTGTTAGATGCGATTGAAAAGGCGTCTCGGCATGCCCATTTTACCATCGCACTAACTATAGGATGTAAAAATACCATTTTACAAAATCGTATAAAGCAAATAAATCAAAGTGCGGGATATGAAATAATACATAATCTCGGAACAATTAGTCACGATGTGGTTTTAGAGGTTTTCTCGCAATCCCGGGCTTTATTATTCCCTTCATTAAAAGAATCGTTTGGACTACCCTTAGTAGAGGCACTCCAACAAGGAATTACAGTAATTGCTTCAAACTTGCCTTATACTTTTGAAGTGGTACATAATCCTATAACTTTCTATCCTTATGATTCTTCTGATATATCGGACTGTATGTTACATTTTTTAAATGGAGAATATATAGATATAGATCAAAGGCTTATGGTGTCTAATAAAATTGATAGGCTTATTGATTTATTGATTGGAAAATTAAGTTAAATATAATATGATACTATTAGTTTCGCTTTTTGGGAGTATTAATACAAATAATTCACGCATATCTAATATATTCCACTACACATCAAATCTAGCAATAAATGTTGTAACCTCTGACTTTAATCATGGAAGTAAAAGATATAAAGAATGTATAGATAATATCAATAATCATTATCTTCATGTTCCTGCATATAAAAAGAATATTTCTATTGAGCGTATATATAGTCATATTGTTTTCGCTTATAGATTAAAAAAGTTTTTGAGTTCACTTCAGGAAATTCCAACGGCCATTTATTGTGCCATGCCAACTTCAACTGCTGCTTATGTTTGTGGAAAATATTGCAAGAAACATGGTGTGAAGTTTGTGATAGATGTAATTGACTTATGGCCTGATTCTTTAATGCCAATTGTGGTTGGAATAAAAAATAGGCTTTTGAATCTTTTTATTTTCCCTTGGAAGTATATTACGATACAATCATATAAGATGGCAGATGTGATATTAGGAGAGTCAAAACAATATGCTAACGAAGCTGCTTTTTATAATCATAGGGCTCCTATATATCCTTTATATTTAGGAGTCGATAAGAAGGAAGTGAAGAAACTTGTAGCTGAAAGTAAACTTACTCTAAATAAGCCAAATGAAGAGAGATGGATTGGTTATGCTGGTAGCTTAGGTACGAGTTATGATTTTGAATCATTGATAAAAGGGGTGGCTGTTCTTAATGGAAAATATCAATATAAACTTTTTTTTATAGGAGATGGAGTATGCCGTGCTAAAATAGAAAATCTTATAAGTCAATATTCAGTAAATGCAGAGATTACGGGATTTATGGAATATGGAGACTTGTTGAAATACTTAGCTAATTGCGATATTGCGGTGAATATTTTTCGTGATAAGACGAAAGTTGTTCATAGTTATAAATTCAATGATTATGTAGCAACAAATTGTTTTATTTTAAATTCTTTGCCAGGAGAAACAGCTGATATGATTGACCGATATAAGGTTGGACTCAATTTTGATTTTAAGGACAATACTTTTGATAAGGTGCTTCTACAGTGTTTGGAATTTTGGGATGATTATAGGGAGTGGAAGTTGAATAATGAGAGATTGGTGGATGAACTCCTTGATAAGGAAGCTATATATTCTCAAATAGGAACTATTTTATCAAAATAAATGTTATGTATAAATGTTTCTTTAAACGGTTGATTGATTTCATCATAGCTTTGTGTACACTAGCTTTTATTTGGCCCATTTTATTACTTATTACTATTTGGTTATATTTTGCCAATAAAGGTGCAGGAGCATTCTTTACTCAGGAGCGTCCTGGAAAGGATGGAAAAATATTCCGTGTGATAAAGTTTAAAAGTATGACGGATGAGCGGGATGCAGAAGGCAAATTATTGCCGGATGCTAAACGATTGACTCATGTGGGTAAATTTGTTCGTGCCACTAGTATTGATGAGCTTCCGCAATTAATTAATGTTTTGAAAGGGGATATGGCATTGATTGGTCCAAGACCTTTATTACCGGAATATCTGCCTCTCTATTCAAAAGAGCAGGCTCGTCGTCATGAAGTGCGTCCGGGGATTACTGGCTGGGCGCAGGTAAATGGACGAAATTTTCTCCCTTTTAGTAAAAGATTTGAATTGGATGTATGGTATGTGGATCATTGCTCATTTATGCTTGATTTAAAGATTGTATGTCTATCAATTCATAGAGTCTTATTTAGGAAAGATATCTCTATTGGGAATCATGTTGCTAAAGATTCTGACGATTTAGGTTTTACTAAATATATAAAACAATGAAGAAACTTGTTATAATTGGCGCAGGTGGAATGGGACGTTCAGTCTATTGTATTGCTTTGGGGTGTATTGGTTACGATGAAAATTTTATTATTAAAGGTTTTATAGATGATAATTTAAATTCATTGGATGGATTCAGTAATTATCCTCCCATAATATCTTCAATTGATGATTATGTGATTGAAAAAGATGATGTGTTTGTATGTTCAATTGGTAATTCATCTTTGAAACGTATTTTATGTGAGAAAATTAAAAGTAAAGGTGGACAATTCTTTTCATTAATTCATCGTACTGCCATAATTCGTCAAAATGCAATGATAGATACTGGATGTATTATTGCTGATTATGCCTCAATAGGAGCAGATGCTAGAATTGGATGTAATTCATTAGTTCAATCATATGCTATAGTAGCTCATGATTGTATAATAGGTGATTATGTGAGAATTGATACTCATTGTGTATGTGTAGGAGGAGTGATAGTTGAAACTGGGGCTATGGTGCATACGGGTGCTATTCTTAGTCACAATGTTGTTGTTGAGGAAAATGCACACGTGGGTGCTGCAAGTTTTGTTATAAGGAGAGTTAAGGCAGGGACTACGGTTTTTGGTAGTCCTGCAAAATGTTTAAAATAGAAGTATTATGAATGCATTTATTTTTCCAGGACAAGGCTGTCAAAAAGAGGGTATGGGGAAAGATTTATACACTCTTTCTCCCAAAGCAAAGGAAATATTTGAGAGAGCGAATGACTATCTTGGACGTAAAATTACAGATGTGATGTTTAATGGTTCCGAATTAGAACTAATGGAGACAAAAAACACTCAACCATCTGTATTTTTGTATGAAGTAGCACTGGCATTATGTCAAGAAGAAATAAAACCAGATGTTGTGGCAGGTCATTCTTTGGGTGAATTTGCAGCGTTAGTTGTAAATGGTTGTCTATCTTTTGAAGATGGTCTTAATTTAGTGTTAAATAGAGCTCTTATTGCGCAGAAAGTATGCGAAAAGTATGAAACGGCAATGGGAGCAATTATTGGATTTTCTGATGAATATATCGAAAAGAGACTACAAGAAATATCAGAGGAAGCTAATGAACCTATTTATTTTGCCAACTATAATGGACCTGGTCAGGTTGTAATTACAGGGAGTCGTCAAGGTGTAAAAATAGCATTAAAAACTTTTCGTAATGAGGGTGCTAGAAAAGCGGTATTGTTGCCTATCGGAGGTTCGTTCCATTCTCCATTTATGGAAGAAGCAAGGATTGAGTTAGGAGGGATTATTGAAGATACAGAGTTTAGAACCCCTTCTATTCCAATATATCAATGCGTTGATGCGAAGCCTCATATTAATCCTCGTGAAATAAAGGATAATCTTATTCAACATATCACTCATCCAGTGCTGTGGACACAAATGGTTCACAATATGGTTGGAAATGGAGTGTCTGATTTTTATGAGGTTGGTACAGATGATACGCTTGAAAAAATTGTGGCAAGAATGTATCCTGATAAGCATGTTCAATCACTATTGGATATTAGTGCTTATAAAGGTAAGGTGAAGAATTATAAAACTATAAAATAATGATTTCGGTTATTAACATTTAAACAAATTTGATTATGACATTAGAAGAATTTATTAAATTATTTGCTGCAGAATTTGATAATACTGCAGAAGATGTATTTACGGCTAAAACAAATTATAAATCATTGGATGAGTGGAGTTCATTAGTTGCATTGTCAATTATTTCTATGGTTGACGAAGAGTTTGACAAAAGATTGACCGGGGCTGACTTGAGAAGTATGGATACAATCGAAGATTTGTATAATCTTATTTTGACGAAATAAATATGTCATTCTTAAATATAAAGAATGTGAAAGTGAGAGGGATCGCGGCATGTGTTCCTTCTCGCATAGAAGAAAATCGTGATTATACTAGACTTTCTCATGAAGAAATAGAGAAATATATACAGACCACAGGGGTTGAAAGGAGACACTGTGCTATACATGATGGGTCAATATGCACCTCTGATTTATGCCAGAAAGCAGCAGAAAAATTAATTGATGAATTAGGTTGGTCTAAATCTGATATTGGGCTTTTGTTGTTTGTTTCTCATACTACTGATTATCGTTTACCAGCGACAGCTTGTGTTTTACAAGATAAGATGGGAATAACTAAAGATTGTTTGGCTTTTGATATAACATTGGGTTGTTCCGGATATCTTTTAGGTATGGGAACTGCCGGCAGTCTACTTCAGAATGGTACTATTAAAAAAGCTTTAGTTATGGTTGGTAATACTCAATCTGAATACGCAAGTTATGAAGATCGAAGTATGTATCTTCTATTGGGGGATGCTGGTACTGTTACAGCTTTAGAATATAGTGAGGAGGACTATGATGAAATGAATTTCAATTATTTAACAGATGGTTCGGGCAGAGCTTCTGTTATTGTTCCTGATGGTGGAAGTCGAAATCCTGTTAATGATAAATCTTTTATTTTGGAAGATTACGGTGATGGGATTAAGAGGACTAGATTACAAGAGAAAATGGATGGTGCAGAGGTCTTTTCATTCGCAATTCATTATGTACCTAAAAATTTTAAAGATTTATGTGAGCGAATTAATCTTGATAAAGAGGCTGTAGATTATATGTTAATTCATCAAGCAAATAAATTTTTGTGTGAAAAATTGAGAAAAAAAATAGGTTTTCCCCCGGAAAAGTGTCCATATAATATCCAAGAATTCGGTAATACGAGTGGAGCAACAATTCCTCTGTTGATGGTGACAAATCTAAAGAAAGAATTAGAATCTAGACCCTTAACTCTTTGTATGACTACTATTGGAGTTGGATTTTCTTTGGGGTCAGGCTGTATTAAGACAAATAAAATTGTTTGTCCAGATTTGTTGTATCTATAATTGGGGGATGTTATGTATAATCCATTTTCTCTTGAGCACAAAAAGATATTGGTGACAGGTGCTTCTTCTGGCATTGGAAGGGGGATATCTATTGATACATCTAAAATGGGAGCAAGTTTAATAGTCACTGCTCGTAATGAGGAGAGATTAAAGGATACTATGTCTTTTTTGGAAGGGAAAGACCATAGTTACGTCATCGCAGATTTATCTTTTGAAGATGATATTAATCGAATAGTTGATTCCTTGCCGGTTATAGATGGTATTGTATTGAGTGCAGGGATGATTAAAACAATGCCGGTGAAAAATATTTCCAGTAAAGCCATAGACGAAATATTTGATGTTAATATCATTTCTAATATTAAACTATTGAGTAAGTTGCTTAAACGGAAAAAACTTGCTCATTCGGCTTCAATTGTTTTAATCTCTTCGGTTTCGACTTTTAATGTTAAAGTTGGTAATTCACTTTACTCAAGTACTAAAGGCGCAATGAATTCTTTTGCTAAGGCTATGGCTTTAGAAGTTGCAAAATTAAAAATACGAGTGAATTGTATTCAACCTGGTTTTATTCCTTCTAATATTCTTAATAAGAGTGGTATAGAAGAAGACAGTATGCTTCGCTGGTATGCAGAAAGACATCCGCTTGGTTTTGGCACGCCTACTGATATAGCAAATGCTTGTATTTATTTGTTGTCTGATGCTGCCCAATGGGTGACAGGTAGTATTTTCACAATAGATGGAGGATATACTTTACAGTAAATATGAATGTTAGGCGTTTTATAAATTTTCCAGTCTCTTCTAATTCATATTTAGTCAGTAATGAAGGTTTTAAGGAATGTGTTATAATAGATCCTGGATCTAAAGATGTTACAGAGCTAATATCTTTTTTAGATGAGAATGAATTGAGGCTCATAGGTATTATTTTGACACATGAACATTTTGATCATGTATGGGGAGCTAATGTGTTGAGAGGAAGATATAATGCTCAAATAGCTTGTTCGAAGAGATGTTTGCAAAAGATTTCTATACCTCAGAATTACTTTAATTTATTGTACTACAATGATAGTTCATCATTTCAAATAGATTCTGTTGATATTATAACAGATTATACATCTCATGTAAATTGGGTTGGATTGAATTTTAATTTTATTAATACTCCAGGACATTCTAGTAGTTCGATTTGTATTTCGGTGAATAATGCATTATTTACTGGTGATACAGTAATGAAAGGTTTTCAGCCTATTTTAAAAAAAAGGCATGAGGCTTCTATCGAAGAACTAAGAAATAGTGTGAACTTGATTTTCTGTTTATTTCCACTTGATACAACTGTATATCCGGGACATGGAGATTCTTTTTTATTAGGCGAAGTTGAAGAATTTTATAAGAGTGTTTGATGCCTTATGGATTTTTAGTAGTCGTATGAGTGTAGCCTGATTTTTACACTGATTTGTATAAATGTAGTGTTTCTATATATTGAATAAGAAAAATATTTTATTATTTTGAAGATGATGTTGAGGCTATTATTTATACGCCATTGGAAGAGTATGTGTAAAAACCTTGATTTTTTGCTAATTCCACATTATGTAAAAAGAGATATATCTTCATAATATTCATTGTACTTCTTTGAAAAGAATTCATTTATAATTTTATGGATAAGAGAATATATCTTTGCCTCGCTCACATGAGCGGCAAGGAGATGGGCTTCATACAGGAAGCCTTCGATACCAACTGGGTAGTACCCCTCGGTCCTAATGTGAATGCCTTCGAGCAGGATTTGGAACGCTTCGTGGGACAGGATAAAAAGGTAGTGGCCTTGAGTGCAGGTACAGCAGCGGTACACCTGGCCCTGCTCGCTTGCGGAGTTGGTCAGGGTGACGAAGTGATAGTACAAAGCTTTACCTTTTGTGCCTCTTCCCATCCGGTGACCTACCTCGGTGCTACTCCGGTATTCGTGGATTCTGAGGCTGATACATGGAACATGGACCCGGTTCTTCTGGAGCAGGCTATCAGGGACCGTATCGACAAGACCGGCCGAAAGCCCAAAGCGATTGTTCCGGTGGCTTTGTATGGGATGCCCTACAAGATAGACCAAATCATGTCGGTGGCAGATAAATATGATATTCCGGTCATAGAAGATGCCGCCGAAGGCTTTGGAAGCAAGTTTGACGGGCAAGTTCTTGGAACTTTTGGCAAATATGGTGTGCTTTCTTTCAATGGCAACAAGATGATAACCACCAGCGGTGGCGGTGCTTTGATTTGCCCTGATGAAGAGTCCAAACGTGAGATAATGTTCTATGCTACCCAGGCCCGTGAGTCCTATCCCTACTACCAGCATGAGCGTATAGGCTATAATTATAGGATGAGTAACATTTGTGCAGGTATCGGTCGCGGCCAGATGACGGTGGTGGATGAGCACATAGCGCACCATAAGTATCTGTGCGGTCTGTATCGTGAGCTGTTGGCTGATGTGGAGGGAATCACGCTTCATGAGAATCCTTCCGGACGCTACGACAGCAATTATTGGCTGAACACGGTACTACTTGACGGGAATCTGCATGTGAGAGGTGAGGAGGATGCCTACCGTGAGACAGTAAAAGGCGCCGTAGGTGGTGCCGCCGGTGTTACGCATGAGTCAGTGAGTGCCCATACTTCTTGTGAGCCTAACCGTAATGTAGAGGCCATGCGTGTTTGCTTGGATAAAGCCGGTATCGAGAGCCGTCCCTTATGGAAGCCCATGCATCTCCAGCCGGTTTATGCGGCTAATCCTGCCTATGTGAATGGTGTCAGTGAGGACTTGTTCAAGCGTGGTCTTTGCTTGCCGAGTGGTCCTTATGTGACGGATGAGGATGTGAGATACATAGTGAATGAAATGAAGAAGAGTATACTATGAAACTACATAGTATCAATTTTTTATGAACTAATTTCAGAAAACAGCTTCAGTGGGGCTGTTTTCTTTGTTTATAGGCATATTTGAGATGGTTACCGAGAAGTCTTCCCTGACTTCGGGGGATGTCCATAATGTGATCCTCTGTGATAGAGAGTCATAGTTGTGTGTTGCCACTCTTACTTGAATAACCGTTCTTTGGTGGTGAATAATAACCAATAAACGTTTATCAATTATGGCAGTAGTAGCTTATTTAAGAGTAAGTACAGAAAAACAGTTTTTAGAGAATCAGCGCGAGGAAATTATACGCTTCGCGGAGAAGAATGGGTTGAGTATCGACAGATGGTACATGGAGACGGTCAGCGGAAAAGTGAGTAGCAAAGAGCGTAAACTGGCGGGCTTGTTGGACCGGATGAAACCGGGAGACTCCTTGATTATAACGGAGATTTCACGGCTTAGCCGGACACTGCTGGAGATAATGACCATTCTTAACTCCTGTATCAAAAGGGGAGTGGTGCTGTACAGTACCAAAGAGGGGTATGTGTTCCAGAATGACATCAACAGCAAAGTGCTGGGTTTTGCTTTTGGACTGATGGCCGAGATAGAGCGTAATCTGATTTCCATGCGCACCAAAGAAGCACTGGAACGACGGAGGAAGGAGGGAAAACATCTGGGCAGGAAGAAAGGGGACACACCCAAAATGAAGATACTCTATGCGAATAAGAGGAAACTTGTGAGGGAGCACCAAAGAGGAGAGTCGTGTGCCGAGCTTGCCCGACAGATGGGAGTGTCACGGACTACGATGTTCCGTTTTCTGAGACGTTATTGAGCAATTCGGCTAAACGAAGGTGTCAAAGGTGGGATTCCTTTTGACACGCTTCGTGTGGGCTACTTATTCGGCTGATACTTCTTTCTTTTCCTTCCACTCTTTCCCGCGCTTGTGCAGGTTTTTCAGCTCGAATGACAGCATGATACGGAAGAAGCCTATAATCAGGAATGCAAACGAAATCATGTACACGGCGTAAAGGGCACCTACTGCCGGTTGCCACAAGATGATGAGCGAGCAGATGACGGCAAGAATACCGAAAGCAACATACCATCCCCAGTCTCTTGTCCCGTATCTTTTGAGGTCCATGGCATAGCCTACGGATGAGAAGCCGCGGAACATCAGCCAGAAGGCAATGATGAATGGAATGACTTCCATGCTGAGCATCGGGTAGGCTATCAGGTAGAATCCCAGAATCATGTCGATGATGCCTCCAGCCAGATACCATCCCCAACTGGATACCCTTCTACGGTTACTTACTGCAAAGGATATTTCCAGCAGACCGCTGAACAACATGGAGACGCTGAACAGAATGCTCAATACCGCATACCCGCTGAGAGGGGAGAACATCAGGCTTATAGCCACTATTACATAAAGAATACCAAGAATGAGTGAAATCCACCAATTCTTTACTTCCTGCTGAAGTTCGTCAAAAATAGTTTTCATGTGAATTTAATTTTTTAAGTGATTATCATTAATTCGTCCGTAGAATAACAGTTTATCCGGAAAAAAGTTTCGGGTGAACTTTTTCTGTATGTAATTTGTTATGTATACATATAATTTGATAAAACTATGGCTACAACAAAATTTAAAGGACAACCGGTAAAGGTTATCGGTGAATTTATAAAGGTGGGCTCTGTTGCCCCCGATTTCGAATTGGTAAAAACAGATTTGTCTTCATTCTCTTTGAAGGAACTGAACGGGAAGAATGTTATTTTGAATATTTTCCCCAGCCTTGACACTGGTGTGTGCGCTACTTCTGTACGTAAGTTCAACAAACTGGCTACCGGCCTGCCCGATACCGTGGTGTTGGCAATCTCCAAGGATTTGCCTTTTGCACATGCACGTTTCTGTACAACGGAGGGTATTGAGAATGTGATTCCTTTGTCTGATTTCCGTTTTTCCGATTTTGATGAAAACTACGGGGTACGCATGGCCGACGGACCGCTTGCAGGTCTATTGGCGCGTTCGGTAGTGGTTATCGGCAAAGATGGTAAGATTGCCTATACGGAATTGGTACCTGAAATTACACAAGAGCCTGACTATGATAAAGCTATTGCAGCTGTAAAGTAGAAAGTTTGGATTTGGGATAAGCAATAAAAAGCGGTGGACAGAATTTATCATGCTGTCCACCGCTTTTTTATTATCATGCCGTTTTTTTTATTTCTTCTTCATGCCTTTATAGATGAAGAATGCCACGATGAGTACGCCGATGCCGATAAATACATAACCTATCTCATGGCTGTATTCCGTTACTTTGGCAAGCAGCTGTTCCTCGTTCTCGATGCCGGGTACTGTGGACAAGTAATAGCCGATAAAAGCCAGGATGGAATTCCAAAGGCCTGCACCCAAGGTGGTGTACAGCAAGAAAGTTCCCAGCTTCATGCGTGCCAGACCGGCAGGGATGGATATCAACTGGCGTACGGCAGGTATCAGGCGGCCGACAAAGGTTGATACGGCTCCATGCTTGTCAAAATATTCTTCCGCATGCTGCACTTTGGCTTCGTCGATGAGGCACATGTGCCCGAAACGGCTGTTGGCAAACTTGTAAATGATGGGGCGTCCCAGCCATTTTGCCAGATAGTAGTTTATCAAGGCTCCGATATTTGCCCCTATGGTTGCAAACAATACCACCAGATATATATTCATGTTGTCATTGTTGGCGGCTTTCCAAGCGGCAGGAGGGACTACAACTTCCGAAGGGAAGGGGATAAACGAACTTTCAATGGCCATCAATAAAGTGATGGTCCAGTAATTGAGGTGGTCGAGACACCATTGGATAAAGGCTACTGATTCCATTTGCTAGATTAGTGGTATATAATTACTGTTATTGTAATGCATTGAAAATATTCTTCATCACTAGGGCCAGCTCTTCCTGGTTATCTTCTTGTAGTATCTGTTGCAATTTGTCCAACTCTTCCAGCCTGAACGGATGTTCGCACAGCTGGTTGTACTTCATGAAGTTCTCCTTGTCTTTGAGCAGCATATACAGAGAGGTCAGCCTTTCGTTGATACCTTCAAAGTCCGGCTCCATCTCTTTGACATGTTCAAAGGCCAGCTTGGCATAGCTCAGTTGTCCTATTTCCATGCTACACATGCCTATTTCGTGCCAGGTATCCGCATAGGGGGCATACTCTAAGGCTTTGGCCCATCTCTTCACACCTTTCTCATACTCACCTTCTTCCATGTAGATGCGTCCCTCAATCAGGTACGGGTCTATCTCTTCGGGTGCCAGGTCGTATGCTTTTTTACAATACTGGTGTGCTTTGCGTTTCTTTCCCATCTTGTGCAGGCATAGGGCTGCATTGGCATAAAGAGAAGGCAAGGCGAAGTCATGGCTGTCTTCGGCCGTTATGGCTTTTTCCAGATAGTCGTATCCTTCTTTCCACTCTCCTTTGGAGGTTTTGTTCAGGCCGATGAAGGTGTTGATGAAACCGTGGGAGACGAGATGGAACTTTTCGGCTTGCAGGTAGTTCTCCATGGCACTTTCCTCATTTCCCAATTGGAAGAAGGAATGTCCTTTCATCAGGTAGGCATCGGCAAACTCGTCATCGGCCACCGTGGCATAGTCGCATGCTTCGATTGCTTTGTCGAACATCTGCTGGTCAAAGTAGCAACGGGCCAGTCCAAACCAGTAAGGAGCCGAATACGGATTCTTGTCAATCAGCTTATTGAAGAAGAAGGTGGCTTTTTCAAACAGTCCCTGGGCATAGTAACAATCGCCGGTGACGGCAAGGTAGGCTTCTTCTTCGGCATATTTTTCGAGTCCGCGCGTCAGCCATGTCAATGCTTTTTCCGGGAATCCCATGTCGATGTACATATAGGATACATCAACGATATTGGCCAGGTCGTCCTTATCGTCTATGCTGTCGAGTATCGCTTCCGCTTCTTCTTCTTTGCCTTCGCCCAACAGTAGGTTGGCTTTCAGCACTTTCACTTCGGAAGATTCTTCGGCAATCCGTTCCAATATATCTTTGGCTTGCTCTTTATGCTGGGTGTCGAGGAACAAGTATGCCTGTTCCACCAGCAGAGCCGTATTATCCGGATGTATTCCCAAGCCATACTCTACGACCTCGGTAGCCATGGCATATTTATGATGCACGGCATACCAGTCTGCGAGGTCGGCTAAGTCGTCTGCGTCCAGATAGATGGTTCTGTTCTCTGCTTTGGCAGCTTCATATTGTTCTGCCATTTCTTGCAGTTCTTTGTCTCTTCCGGACAGCAGGTTTTTTTTACTCATATTCTTATTTATTGATTTTACCCCAAACGTCTTTCAGACCTACAGTACGGTTGAATACCATTTTTTCTGGCGTAGAATCTTTGTCAACATTAAAATAACCGATACGTTGGAACTGCAGGTAGGAGAGGGGCTGCATGCCGGCAGCGTACTTCTCGATGTAGCAGCAGGGCAGCACATTCAGGGAGTCGGGGTTGATCATTTCTTTCATGGCTGTCAGTGCGTCGCAGTTCTTCGCTTCGCGGATGGCGGCAAGCTCATCGCGCGGGTTCTCCACTTTCCACAGACGGTCGTAGAGACGTACTTCTGCTTCGAGGCAGTGGGCACAACTTACCCAATGGATGGTGCCTTTCACCTTACGGTTGGCTCCGGGCAGACCGCTCTTGGTATCAGGGTCATATTCGCAATATACTTCGGTGATTTCACCGGCGTCGTTCTTCTTGCAGCCGGTACACTTCACGATGTACGCGTTCTTCAGACGTACCTCTTGTCCCAGTGTCATGCGGAAGTATTTCTTTGGGGCATCTTCCATGAAGTCGTCGCGCTCCATCCAGAGTTCGCGGCTGAATTCGATGACGTGGTTGCCTTCTTCGGGATGCTCGGGGTTGTTGACGGCTTCCATCTCTTCCACTTGCCCTTCGGGATAGTTAGTGATGATAAGCTTCACCGGATTCAGTACGGCAGATACGCGGGTGGCGCGGTCGTTCAAGTCCTCGCGCACGGCGCTTTCCAGCAGGGCGAATTCATTGAGCGCATCGTAGGTTGTATATCCTATTTTGTCGATGAACTTATGAATGGACTCCGGAGAGTATCCCCTACGGCGGAAACCGCAGATAGTCGGCATACGGGGGTCGTCCCAACCGTTTACCAAGCCTTCCTTGACTAGAGTCAGCAGGTTGCGCTTGCTCATCAGCGTATAGCTGAGGTTCAGTTTGTTGAACTCATACTGATGGGGGCGGTTATCGTCGAGGTCTTTGCCTTCCTTCACCCAGTCCACGAAGAGATCGTAGAGTGGACGGTGGGGCACAAACTCCAGTGTGCAGAGCGAGTGTGTCACGCCTTCGAAGAAGTCGCTTTGCCCGTGGGCGAAGTCGTACATCGGATAAGCCTTCCAAGTGGTGCCCGTGCGATGGTGCGGATGCTTCACTACACGGTAGATGATAGGGTCGCGGAAGTGCATGTTGGGGCTTGCCATGTCTATCTTGGCGCGGAGCACCATGGCACCTTCCTCAATCTCGCCGCTGTTCATTTTCTGGAACAAGTCCAGTGTTTCTTCGATAGGACGGTTGCGGTAGGGACTTTCCACACCGGGCTGGGTGGGAGTTCCTTTCTGGGCGGCAATCTGCTCGGAAGTCTGTTCGTCGATGTATGCTTTGCCCTCTTTGATGAGGCGGATAGCGAAGTCCCACAATTGCTGGAAATAGTCGGAAGCGTAATATTCGTTACCCCATTTGTAGCCCAGCCATTGGATGTCTTCCTTAATGGCCTCTACGTATTCCACATCTTCTTTGGTGGGATTGGTGTCATCGAAACGCAGGTTGCAGACACCGCCGTGTGCGGCGGCAATACCGAAATCAAGGCAGATGGCCTTGGCGTGTCCGATGTGGAGGTAACCGTTTGGTTCGGGCGGGAAGCGTGTCTGTACTTTTCCCCCGTTTTTACCCTCTTTCAAATCGTTTTCTACTATTTGCTCAATGAAGTTCAAGCTCTTTTTTTCGCTTGTTTCTTCGCTCTTTATTTCTGCCATAATGTTACTATTTTCGTATCGTGGGGACAAAGATAGGGTAAAAAAATGAAGAATGAAGAATGAAGAATGAAGATTTATTCTTTATGTACCGGGATATATCCGCTCTCTTTGATGATTTTCTGTCCTGCGGCAGACAAGATGAAATCGAGCAGAGTGGCTACGACCGAGGCGTTTTTTCGGTTATAATAATAGTATAGCGGGCGTACTATCGGATAAGTCTTATTGATGGCATTCTCCAGCGTGGGAGCGGCATAATGCTGCCCGTCGTATGAAACGGCGAGTGTCTTGATACGCGGTGATACATAGGCTAGACCCACATATCCGATGGCTCCGCGAGTTTGGCTGACGGATTGGATAATGGCTCCCGTGGCAGGCATGGAGAGACTGCTGCTCATGTAGTTCTTGTTTTTCAGTACGCTTTCCTTGAAGAACTCGTAGGTACCGGAGGAAGTCTCGCGGGAGTAGACTACGATTTTGCGGTCGTCTCCGCCCACTTGCTGCCAGTTGGTGACTTTGCCCCGGAAGATATCTTCCAGTTGTTGGCGGGTCAGTTGTTTCACTGGGTTGGAGGGGTGGACCACTACGGCAAGGGCATCGTAGGCGATGGGAACTTCTGCCAAGTCTTCTCCGGCGGCTTTGGCCTTCATCTTTTCGCTGAACTTGATGGCGCGGGAAGCCATGGCGATGTCCGTGGTCTGGTCCAGCAGGGCTGAAATACCGACACCGGTTCCGCCGCCGGTCACGGTGACACGGGCAGAGGGGTTTAGGGTCATAAAGCGTTCGGCGGTCTGCTGCGCTATGGGGAGCACGGTGTCGCTGCCTTTGATGCGTTGCGCCTGCATGCCAGTGGTGGCAGCTGCCAGGGCGAGGAGTAGGAGTAATTTTCTTGTCTTCATAAAACACATGGTGCAAATAGGGTAAACACATGATGCAAATTAAGGTAATGGATATTACAAATGTGTTACATGGAATGTGCTTTGAGTCGTTGTAATAGTTTTGTAACACCTTTGAAACATTTCTTTCAAACGTTAGTCACACTGCCTTAACATCCGGCTCGTTCCTTTGCATACAGAAATCAATAGGCAACATGAAAAAGATTTTTGAGAAGATTGTAGAAGGTATACTGGCTTGTAGCGGCTTTGTGACGAGTCTTACCATCGTACTTATCGTCGTGTTCCTCTTTTCCGAAGCGCTGGGCTTGTTCAGCAGCAAGGTGATAGAAGAAGGGTATGTATTGGCCTTGAATAAGGAGAACCGGGTGGGCGAACTGACTCCGGCACAGATAAAGAATGTCTTTGATGAAGAGCTGACAAACTGGAACGAAGTGGGAGGGGAGGACCTTCCTATCCTCCTTTTCCGTTTGGAGGACATCACACTGTATTATACGGAAGAGCAGTTGGGCGCTTCCTACGAAAATGCAGGTGCCTGCATTACGGAGCTGGTGGAGCGTACGCCTGGCATTATAGCCTTTGTACCGCAGCAGTTCATTGTCCGTCCGGATTCGGTGCATCTGCTGAAAGACAACACCATTTCGGTGAAGGACGTCTTTGCCGGTGCCGAATGGTTTCCCACGGCAATACCTGCTGCGCAGTTCGGCTTTTTGCCGCTCATTACGGGGACGCTGTGGGTCAGTCTGTTTGCCATCCTCTTTGCATTGCCGTTTGGTCTGTCGGTGGCAATCTATATGTCGGAGGTAGCCAATTCCCGGGTAAGGAATCTGCTGAAGCCCATCATTGAGTTGCTGAGTGGCATACCGTCGGTGGTCTACGGCTTTTTCGGCTTAATTGTCATTGTGCCGTTTTTGCAGCAGGTGTTCAACTTGCCGGTAGGCGAGAGCGGGCTGGCGGGCAGTATTGTGCTTGCCATTATGGCGTTGCCCACCATCATAACGGTGACAGAAGACGCGATGAGGAATTGTCCCCGCGCCATGCGCGAAGCCAGCTTGGCACTGGGAGCATCGCAATGGCAAACTATATATAAGGTGGTGATTCCTTACTCCATTTCGGGCATCACCTCCGGGGTGGTGTTAGGCATCGGCCGTGCGGTGGGCGAGACGATGGCTGTGCTGATGGTGACAGGCAACGCCGCCGTCATTCCCCATACCATCTTGGAACCGCTGCGCACCATTCCGGCAACGATTGCCGCCGAACTGGGCGAGGCGCCTGCCGGCGGACCTCACTACGAAGCATTGTTCCTGTTGGGTGTTGTGCTGTTCTTCATCAGTTTATTGATAAACTTCACGGTGGAAGCGGTTTCGCCAAGACGAAAATAAAAGAAGATAGATATGGTTAATAGGAAGCATCTTTCGCAAAACATGGCATTCGGCTTGTTCCGTCTGTTGAGCCTGAGTGTGGTGGGGATTCTTTTTGCAATCCTCGGTTTCATTATATATAAAGGTATAGGAGTCATCGATTGGGAGTTCCTCACTACAGCTCCTACCAACGGTATGACTGCCGGCGGAATCCTTCCTGCCATTGTAGGTACGTTCTGTTTGATGGCGGGTAGTGCCTTGTTTGCTTTTCCGGTGGGAGTGATGAGCGGCATTTATATGAATGAGTATGTGCCGAAAGGCTGGGTAGTACGCTTCATACGGATGATGACGAATAATCTGAGCGGCATCCCTTCCATCGTGTTCGGTCTGTTCGGCATGGCACTGTTCGTCAACTATATGGATTTTGGAGACAGCATCCTGGCAGGTTCGTTGACACTGGGCTTGCTGAGTCTGCCTTTGGTTATCCGCACCACGGAAGAAGCACTGAAAGCCATCCCCGACAGCATGCGCGAAGGAAGCCGCGCGTTGGGAGCCACCAAGCTCCAGACCATCTGGCATGTCATCCTGCCGATGGGAATGCCCAATATCATCACCGGACTGATTCTGGCGCTGGGGCGCGTTTCGGGCGAGACGGCACCCATCCTTTTCACCTGTGCCGCCTACTTCCTGCCGCAACTGCCGACCGGTATCTTCGACCAGTGCATGGCGCTTCCTTATCACCTCTATGTCATCTCTACCAGCGGTACGGATATGGAAGCGCAGCTTCCCATCGCTTATGGCACAGCATTGGTGCTGATACTGATTATCCTCCTGGTGAATCTGTTGGCAAACGCCCTGCGGAAATACTTTGAGAAGAAGATTAAGACGAATTGAAAACATATACAATAGGTATGAAGAACAAGATAGAAACCCGTGACGTGAACTTCTGGTATGGCGATTTCCATGCCCTGAAAGGCATCAGCATGGACATTGAGGAGAAGTCTGTGATAGCCTTCATCGGCCCCTCGGGCTGTGGAAAGTCTACCTTCCTGCGCCTGCTGAACCGCATGAACGATTTGATTCCCGACACCCGTCTGACCGGCGAGATACGCATTGACGGACAAGACATCTATGGAAAAGGAGTGCAAGTGGACGAACTCCGCAAGAACGTAGGCATGGTGTTCCAGCGGCCCAATCCTTTCCCCAAAAGCATCTTCGAGAACGTTGCCTACGGACTTCGTGTGAATGGCATCACCGATAACGCCTTCATCCGTCAGCGGGTGGAAGAAACCTTGAAAGGCGCCGCCCTTTGGGACGAGGTGAAGGACAAGCTGAAAGTCTCCGCCTACGCCCTCTCCGGCGGTCAGCAGCAACGCCTCTGCATAGCCCGTGCCATGGCGGTGTCTCCTTCGGTCCTGCTGATGGACGAGCCGGCATCCGCCCTCGACCCCATCTCCACCGCCAAGGTGGAAGAGCTTATCCACGAGTTGAAGAAGCAGTACACTATCGTCATCGTCACCCACAACATGCAGCAGGCAGCGCGTGTCAGTGATAATACGGCTTTCTTCTATATGGGGCGGATGGTGGAGTTTGGAGATACCCGGAAGATATTTACGAATCCCGATAAGGTGGAGACGCAGAACTACATCACGGGACGTTTCGGGTAGCGGATTGTTCCATACAAGCAAAAATAAGTTGTACAAAAGTAATTTTAAAATAGAAACATTATGGTGAAGTTTATCGAATCTGAACTCGTCTTGCTGAAAAAGGAAATAGACGAAATGTGGACCCTGGTATATAATCAGCTCGACCGTGCAGGTGATGCCGTGCTTACGCTGGACCGGGAACTGGCCCAGCAGGTATTGGTGCGCGAACGTCGCGTCAATGCTTTCGAACTGAAAATAGACAGCGACGTGGAGGATATCATTGCCCTTTACAACCCCGTTGCCATCGACCTGCGCTTTGTGCTTGCCATGCTCAAAATCAATACGAATCTGGAGCGTCTGGGCGACTTTGCAGAAGGCATCGCCCGCTTTGCCCTCAACTGCCATGAACCGGCATTGGATACTGAGCTGGTCAAGCAACTTCGTCTCGAAGAGATGATAGCCCAGGTGCTCTCCATGCTCGAGCTTGCCAAGCAGGCACTTCAGGAGGAGAGCCAGGAACTGGCTACCGCCGTGTTTGCCAAGGACAATATGCTGGACGAAATCAATGCGGAGGCCACTGCCATTCTTGCCGACTACATCAGCCGGCATCCGGAGAGTGCACTCTCTTGTCTGAATCTGGTGAGCGTGTTCCGCAAATTGGAGCGTTCCGGCGACCACATCACGAATATTGCCGAAGAAATAGTGTTCTTTATCGACGCAAAAGTGTTAAAACATAGTGGGCGGACAGACGAACACTACTTAAATGATAAGAAATAAACAAAATTTTAGGATAATTTCAGTGTTTCATGGAAAATAGCCTTATATTTGTCCATTGAAAACGATTGCAGGTGTAGAAAAATGCTTTGAAATGATAATAAACTTAAATGATTTTTCAAAAAGATGTTATAAGACATGTTTTTTAATTTGGTTAGTATCACGAAAAGCGCCTATATTTGCATCGTTATCCTGAAAACAATCTTTTTACCTTAAAAAAAAACTAATACCTATTGAAAACTGAAAAAGGAGGCTTTGTGAAAAGCTTCCTTTTTTTGTACCTATACGAAGGGCTTTTTGTATCTTTGCGCATATTAATAATAAATCGCGTATAACCTAAAAGTATATAGAACCATGTTTTCCGGAATAGTAGAAGAATGTGCCACATTGGTGGCGATGGTCAAAGACCAGGAGAATGTACATTTTACTTTCAAGTGTTCATTCGTCAGTGAATTAAAAATAGACCAGAGTGTGTCTCACAATGGTGTTTGCCTGACGGTAGTCAGTCTGACAGATGATACCTATACCGTGACGGCCATGAAGGAAACGCTGGACCGTTCCAATCTTGGCTTGTTGCAGGTGGGAGATGAAGTGAATGTGGAGCGTAGTATGATGATGAACGGCCGGCTGGATGGCCATATCGTTCAAGGACATGTGGACCAGACTGCCACTTGCATCGATATAAAGGATGCGGAAGGAAGCTATTACTTTACTTTCCGGTATGCTTTTGACAAGGAGATGGCAAAGCGCGGCTACATCACGGTAGACAAAGGCTCGGTAACGGTCAATGGTGTCAGCCTGACCGTGTGCAATCCCACCGACGATACTTTCCAGGTGGCCATTATTCCTTACACCTTTGAGCATACCAATTTCCATGCTTTCAAAGTGGGCAGTGTGGTGAATCTGGAGTTCGATATCATTGGTAAGTACATCAGCCGCATGATACAATATAAATAAGGTAACGGCACTATGGACGATTTCCTGCAATTAGTGGCATCCCGTCAGAGTGACCGTGCCTATGATATGACTCGTGCCGTGGAGCCTGAGAAATATCGGTGATTTACTTTTTAGACACAGATGACGCAGATGACGCGGATTTTTTTAATATTCCAATCCGCGTCATCCGCGTCTAAAAAATAATCAAAAAGAAAGCAGATACGGAGTTTCCGGAAAGACTTCCGCGTGCTTACAAATCCTTCAGCAGCACCTTGCTTGCATTCTTGTAGTATTCCTCCCGTGCCTTCAGCAATGCTCCCCATTGGTTGTTGAATTCATTTTCTTTATCAATTTTGAAATCTTCTGAGCCGTGCGTGTCCAGTTTGTCCAGTAGGAGGGCCACATTCATTTTGTTGATATCCATGGAAGGCTGGTAAGCGATGTCTTCACTCTTTTCATCGGTCACCACTTCATGTAGGAGGTTGATTTCCTGCAATTCATAAAGGGTTTCGTGTGTCAGCCGGATGGGAATCTGGCACTCTTCGGATATCTCTTCGGCTGTATAGGGCTGGGCGTCTTGTTCAAAGCGCTTGGCTATGAGAGACATTATCAGGATGGAGATAAAATCGCGGTAGCGCCGGCTGATATTGCGCGCATCCTTGTCGAAGCTGAAGTTCCGGATATTCTGTCCGGCGTAGGTCAGTTCGGCACCGAATAGGCAGATGGTCCAGGATACCTGCAACCATAGCAGAAACATCGGAAGGGCGGCAAAACTACCATAGATGGCATTGTAACGGGAAACCCACAACTGGCTGCTGATGTAAAGGAATTGGAATGCCTGGTGTGCCGTACCTGCCAGAATACCGGATATGAGTGCGTGTTTCAGCTTGACCTTTGTATTCGGCATAAAGACGTACAGTGCTGTAAACATGAACCAGGTCAGCACGAAGGGGATGAGGCGCACCATAAACTTGCCGACGGGAGCCAGCAGGGTAAAGTCTTCGAGGTTCTTCACCATCGTACTCATGAAGATGGAAAGACCACCGGACACCACCAGCAGAATGGGCATCAGCAGAAGCATAGAGAAGTAATCCGTTATTTTGCGGTACATGCTGCGCGCCTTTTTCACCTGCCAGATGCGGTTGAAGGTGATTTCCATATTGTTGATTAGATTCAGGACTGTCCACAGCAACATAATCAGACCCACTCCGATGAATATTCCACTCTTGGTTTGAGACAAATACGAATTCACGAATTGCAGGATGACTTCCGTGGTTTCCGTAGGACCGCCGAAACCGTTGACAATCTGGCTTTCCATCAGATTATCGAATCCGAAACCGCGGGCTATGGCAAACAAAATGGCAAGAATAGGCACGATGGCAAGCAGCGTACTGTAAGTCAGCGCCGAGGCTTTGTTTACTATCCGGTCTTTGGTGAAGCGGTTGATGCAAAGATAAATCGTCTTGATGATATTGTATACGGAAAAGGTCGTTCGCGTGACTTCATCTTCCGTAATACGCCAGATGTCGTAGGTGAGGAATTTCCAAAGGGCAGCAATACGCTTGTTCATGCTATTATCTCGATTATCCATTGTCAATAAAAAAGCAGTCAGTCTGTAAGCCGGGTTCTGTTCTTCTGTTTCTGAAAAAGCCTAATTAGGAATTATCCATTCTTCATTATCCATTCTCCATTAAAGAAGTGTCTGTCATTTATCTGAGCCGCATGTCACCATACAAGCTTTAGCGGTCTACCCTCCGACATGGAGCGAGCAACTCTCATAACGTCGGTTTACATGACCTTACAACTCCCAAGACGCACAGCCCTTGTGTCGCCACAAGACTGGTAGGCTCTTACCCCACCTTCTCACCCTTACCGTAGCCCAAGGGCGACGGCGGTTATTTTCTTCTACGTTACTCTACCCTCACGGACAGCTTTCTGTTAGGAAGTGGGACGCTCTGTGTTGCCCGGACTTTCCTCATACGCACGAGGCGCAAGCGACAGACCGACCAACTGCTTTATAGGGTACAAAGATACGGAATATTAATGAAGAATGAAGAATGAAGGATGAAGAATTTGTTGTGCAGTGTGCGGATGCAGTACGGATGAATCCTTCATTCTTCATTCTTTACCCTTAATTATCTTAAAAACATGTATCTATTTCGGAATAAATTCGTAGCTTTGCTATTAGTAATAACCCCCAAATCCTTTTGGCCAATGAAAAAGTTATCCTCTCTTTTTTCTTTATTTCTGTTAATCCCGCTTTTTGCTGTCGCTTCGGAAGTGGGTGACCGTACAATACCTGCAGAAGTGGCGCAACTCGCTGACAGTTTGAAACAAAAGTTTGCACCGGACAAGCGCGTGGCTTTGTTCGATGTGGATTACTCTTTCTCCGGAAAGAATGTGATGTTGCGTGGTGTCACCACTTCGGCAGAGGCAAAGACGGCTTTGCTGGATGGTTTGGCAAAGAAAGGATATGCGGTGATGGATTGTCTGCAAGTGCTTCCGGATGAGGCCGGACTTGAAGGCAAGACGTATGGCATTGTCAATGTGTCTGTGTGCAATCTTCGGGTAGCCCCGGATTTCTCTTCAGAAATGATGACGCAAGGCTTGATGGGTATGCCGGTGCGGGTGTTGCAGCGCGACGGCTGGTACCGTATCCAGACACCGGACAACTACATTGCATGGGTACACCGAGTAGGCATACATCCCGTCACGCGGGAAGAGCTGACCGCTTGGAACAATGCAGAGAAAATAGTGGTGACTTCGCATTATGGCTTTGTCTACTCACAGCCCAGCCAGGCATCGCAGACCGTCTCTGATGTTGCTGCCGGAAACCGCCTGAAGTGGGAGGGGACAAAAGGTGCCTTTTATAAGGTGGCTTATCCCGACGGCCGCCAGGGATATATCTCCAAATCCATCTCTATGCCTGAGAAGAAATGGCGGGCAGCCTTGAAGCAGGACGCAGCCAGCATTATAGCTACGGCGCATAGCATGATGGGCATCCCTTATCTTTGGGCTGGCACTTCCTCCAAAGGGGTGGATTGTAGCGGCTTCATGCGCACCGTTCTTTTCATGCACGACATCATCATTCCGCGGGATGCTTCCCAGCAGGCATACGTGGGCGAGCATATCGATATTGCTCCTGATTTCAGTAACCTCCAGCCGGGCGATTTGATTTTCTTCGGGCGCAAGGCGACGCCGGAACGCAAGGAACGTGTGGTACATGTCGGCATGTATATCGGCAACAAGCGTTTCATCCATTCGCAAGGCGATGTGCGCGTCAATAGCTTCAGCCCCGACGACGAGCTGTTCGATGAATACAACCTCGGTAGACTGTTGTTCGCTACGCGCGTGTTACCTTATATAAATAAGGAGGCGTCGCTCAATACAACGAAAACGAATCCATTTTATTCAATGTAATAATATGCTAATGTGCCAATATATTCAATGTGCTAATGTGCCAATATGCCAATGACCTCGGCGTGACGGTGCAAACATGACGTAGCATATATATAGCGCAGCCCATTGGCACATTAGTACATTAGCATATTGGCACATTTAATACACACACAATTATGTCAAACAGAAGAGATTTCCTGAAAACCGCCGCTTTTGCCGCACTCGGCTCAGGCATGGCAATCAATCATGTATTTGCCGGAGGAAATGACGCTCCTTCCTTGTTCAACGTGAACAGTAGGGCAGGTGTAACCCCCAAAATGAAACTGCGTTTCTTCCCCTATGAACTGAAATTGCGCCATGTCTTTACAGTGGCCACCTACTCGCGTACTACCACTCCCGACGTTCAAGTCGAGATAGAATATGATGGCATTATCGGTTATGGTGAAGCCTCCATGCCCCCGTACCTGCAACACGAATTAGGCACGATGGACAGTGTACTGGCTTTTCTGAAGAAGGTGCAGGATGTTATCGGCCAATTCTCAGACCCCTTTCAGCTGGAAGATATACTGGCTTATATAGACAGCCTCTCGGCAGGGGATTCCGCTGCTAAAACTGCTGTGGACATCGCCTTGCACGACCTTGTGGGCAAACTGTTGCAAGCCCCTTGGTATAAGATATGGGGGTTGGACAAGGAAAAGACTCCCTCTACAACTTTCACCATCGGCATTGATACGGCCGACGTGGTGCGTGAAAAGACGAAAGAGTGTGCCGACCGGTTCAATATCCTTAAAGTGAAGCTGGGGCGGGAGAACGACAAAGAAATGATAGAGACCATCCGTTCGGTGACAGACCTTCCGATTGCCATTGATGCCAACCAGGGCTGGAAAGACAAACATCATGCGCTCGATATGATACATTGGCTGCACGAAAAAGGAATTGTCATGATAGAGCAACCGATGCCCAAGGAACAATTGGACGATATCGCATGGGTCGCCCAGCAAAGCCCGTTACCCATATTTGCCGATGAGTCCATTCAGCGTCTGAAGGATGTGGCAGGCTTGAAGGGCGCCTTTACGGGCATCAACATCAAGCTGATGAAGTGTACCGGCATGCGCGAAGCCTGGAAGATGGTGACTTTGGCACGTGTATTGGACATGAAAGTGATGGTAGGATGTATGACCGAGACCTCTTGTGCCATTACCGCTGCCTCCCAATTCTCTCCGGCAGTGGACTTTGCCGACTTGGACGGTAGTCTGCTGATTGCGAACGACCGTTTCAAGGGTATGGAGGTTGTGAAAGGTAAGATAACGTTGCCCGATTTGCCGGGTATTGGAGTGGTGAAGTTATGAGAAAGCTATTGTATACCGTCGCTCTGTTTGTGATGGCTTCTGCATGCAGCACGAAGCCCGAGAGCAAGCCCTATAATTGGGAGGACGACCTGCACCAACGTCTGCTTACGGATTTCTGTATGACGGAATCCCAGGTGAAGGACTATATCCGCAAGTATATTCCCGACGTGACCGATGAGCAGATGCGCCAGTGGGAAGCCTCCAAAGCTTTGGAGTGCATGATGCTGGATGGAGAGAAACGCTATTTCCGCAATGCCGGACCTAATCTGTTTCGTGTGGACTCCACTTGCTATGACATCAAGATAGCCAAGGAAGGCACTTCGCCGAGTGGCAGCGAGAAAGTGAATATGGAGAACCTGCCCGAAATCATTTCTGCTGTGAAGAAAGAGGGCAAGGCCATTGTTGCGCCGAAGCGCATGCGCGTCACCTACACGTTGACCGTAGATACCAATGCCGTGCCTGCCGGGAAAATCATCCGTTGCTGGTTACCCTATCCCCGTCAGGACCAGGCCCGGCAGCAGGATGTCAAGTTCATTTCGGCCAGCGAACCGCAATACACCTTTTCGTCGCCCGAGTGCCGTCACAGTACATTGTACATGGAGAAACGTGCTGTCGAAGGCGAACCGACCGTATTCTCCGAAACCTTTGAGTTTACCGCCAACGGCGAATGGCATAATCTGAAGCCGGAAGACGTGCAGCCCTATGATACGACGACCGCCCTTTATAAGGAATATACTGCCGAGCGTGAGAAGCATATCGTCTTTTCCCCGCGCTTGCGCGAACTTGCTGCCAAATTGACAGCCGGTGAAACCAACCCCTACCTGAAAGCCAAACGTATCTTCCGTTGGGTGAATGACAACTTCCCGTGGGCTTCTGCACGCGAATATTCCACCATTGAGAATATCCCGGAATATGTGTTGGACAACCGTCACGGAGACTGTGGCCAAGTCAGCCTGCTGTTCATTACGCTTTGCCGCATCAGTGGAATTCCCGCACATTTCCAGAGCGGCTTCATGATGCATCCCCGTGCATGGAATCTGCACGATTGGGCAGAAGTCTACTTCGAGGGTGTGGGTTGGGTGCCTGTCGACCAGTCATTCGGCATTCCTGCCTTTGCCCGCAATGCCGACGAAGAATATTTCTTCCTGGGTGGTATAGACTCTTGGCGCATGATTGTGAACACTGATTACGGCATGCCGCTACAGCCCGAAAAGCAGTATCCCCGCAGCGAGACCGTCGACTTCCAGCGTGGCGAGGTGGAGTGGGAGGGAGGTAACCTCTACTTCCCGCAGTGGGACTACCACATGGACATTGATTACTTGAATTATTAAGGTGCTATCTGCCCTCTAAAAACAGATGATGCGTTCAGCCCGAACACATCATCTGTTTGGTATAAACGCATCATCTGTTTACCCCAAATGCATCATCCGTTTCGGCCGCAACGGGTGATGCGTCTTTTTATGCCCTATCTGTCAGTTCTTTAACAGTCAGCAATCGTACATAAATGCTAATTTGTCAGTCTTTGCCGTTAACCGCTGTTAAGCCCTAAATATCCTCTGTTAAAAGAGAACAAAAAAGAGTGACAAGCGGAATAACTGAACGTTTTTTGTCGTTATTTTAACGTCGTAATGTTAAACGAAACTTGAATATTAACAATTTAAAGAATAGGAAGAATAGTATGAAACAGACAACAAAAAACATCCTTGGAGTTGCGGCTATCGTGCTCCTGAGCTCTGGAGTGGCTGGATTGACCACTTATAAGATGCTGAATAAGGAAAAGCCTGCCGCATTCAGCGAGTTGTTCCAACAGAACCCCAATAATCTGCTACCGGCGGCTTTCCATGCAACGGATGCCCAGCCTGTGGATTTGACACAAGCAGCGGAGAGTTCGCTCCATGCTGTAGTGCATATACGTGCCACTCAGTTGAGCAAGACTCAGACGGTGCAAGAACAGCCGGATATTTTTGACTTCTTCTTTGGAGACGGTCGTGGACGCCAGCGCCAGATACAGACCCAGCCGCGTGTAGGTTTCGGTTCGGGTGTCATCATCTCCAAAGACGGATATATTGTGACGAACAATCACGTGGTGGAAGGTGCTGATGAAATCACTGTGAAACTGAATGACGACCGTGAGCTGAAAGGACGCATCATCGGTACTGACCCCAGCACGGACTTGGCATTGATTAAGATTGAAGGGGATGACTTCCCGACAATTCCGGTTGGTGACTCCGACCAGTTGAAGGTGGGAGAATGGGTATTGGCAGTAGGTAATCCGTTCAACCTGAACTCTACCGTAACAGCTGGTATCGTCAGTGCAAAAGCCCGTTCCATTGGCTCTTCTGCCTCCAATGGACAAGCTGCAAACATCCAGTCTTTCATTCAGACGGATGCTGCCATCAACCAAGGTAATAGTGGTGGTGCGTTGGTGAATGCCAAAGGCGAGCTGGTTGGTATCAATGCCATGCTTTACTCACCCACGGGTGCTTATTCCGGCTATGGTTTTGCCATCCCTACCAGCATTATGACAAAGGTGGTAGCCGACTTGAAACAGTTTGGTACCGTGCAGCGCGCGCTCCTTGGCATCAAGGGTAGTGATTTGAGCACAGACCTGCAGATGGACGAACGCTGGACCGAAGAACTGAAGAAGAAGGCCGACGAACTTGGTGTGAAAGAGGGTATCTATGTGGCCGAAGTTGTTGAAGGTGGTTCCGCTGCCGGCATCTTGAAGGAAAATGATGTAATCATAGCATTGAACGGCAAGAAGATTCACAAGTTCTCGGATTTGCAGGAAATGCTGGCAAAACACCGTCCGGGCGACAAAGTGAAGGTAACAGTGGTTCGTGACAAGAAGGAAAAGGAATTCGAAATCACGCTGAAGAATGAGCAAGGCACTACGAAGGTAGTGAAGGATGCCGGAATGGAAATCTTGGGTGCAGCCTTCAAGCCCGTATCTTCCGAGCTGAAGAAGCAGTTGAACCTGGGGTACGGTCTGGAAGTTACCGGGGTTACCAATGGTAAGATGGCCGATGCAGGTATTCGCAAGGGCTTCATCATTCTGAAAGCCAACGGAGTGCCGATGAAGACGGTGGACGATTTGGAAAAGGCGATGAAAGAGGCAAGAAAGTCTCCTGAGCAAGGTTTGTTCATCACCGGTATGTTCCCGTCAGGAAAACGTGCAATGTATGCCGTTGATTTGACTCAAGAATAAAAAATAAGGATAGTTAGGTAAGAAGATTGTAATATTAGCTAACAATAGCGAAAAGGGGGTGTCGGTACAATACATACCGGCATCCTTTTTGTTATATAGGATAAGATATAAATAAGGTGAAAAAGTTAGGATGAGATTATTGTAACAAAATAATTTGTCGTACCTTTGCAACCCAAATCTGTATTAGTAAGAATGAGACAACTTAAAATTACAAAAAGTATCACTAACAGAGAGAGCGCTTCTCTTGACAAGTATTTGCAGGAAATCGGTCGCGAAGACCTCATTACTGTTGAAGAGGAAGTGGAGCTCGCTCAGCGCATCCGCAAGGGTGACCGTGTTGCACTGGAGAAATTGACACGTGCCAATCTGCGTTTCGTTGTATCTGTGGCCAAGCAGTACCAAAACCAAGGTTTGAGTTTGCCCGACTTGATTAACGAGGGTAATTTAGGACTGATCAAGGCTGCCGAAAAGTTCGATGAAACACGTGGTTTCAAGTTCATCAGTTATGCAGTATGGTGGATACGTCAGTCCATTCTGCAGGCTTTGGCAGAGCAGTCGCGTATTGTACGTCTTCCGTTGAACCAGGTAGGCTCGCTGAATAAAATCAGCAAGGCCTTCTCCAAGTTCGAGCAGGAAAACGAACGTCGTCCGTCTCCTGAAGAGCTTGCCGATGAACTGGAAATCCCTGTTGACAAAATCTCTGATACGCTGAAGGTGTCCGGCCGTCACATTTCGGTGGACGCACCTTTTGTAGAAGGAGAGGACAACAGCTTGCTCGATGTGCTGGTCAACGACGACTCCCCTATGGCCGACCGCTCTTTGGTGAACGAGTCTCTTGCGAGGGAAATTGATAGAGCTCTTTCTACGTTAACCGATAGGGAAAAAGAAATCATACAGATGTTTTTCGGTATCGGACAGCAGGAAATGACATTAGAGGAAATCGGCGACAAATTCGGCTTGACCCGTGAGCGTGTGCGTCAGATTAAGGAAAAAGCAATCAGAAGATTAAGACAAAGTAATCGTAGTAAATTGCTCAAATCTTATTTGGGATAAATAAGAAATATCAGTTTCCGACAAATAGAAGGAATTAAAAAACCGTACGTCTTTAGTAGGCGTGCGGTTTTTTTTATATCTTTGCCCCATTGATAATTCATAACTTATAACTCATAACTCAATGAAATACGTTCGTATACTTTGTGCCGTAGCTTTGGTTTTTGCGTTGTGTTCGGCTTTTACAATGAAAGATAAGGAAAAGGTTGTATATGCTTTTGGGGTGGCGGCTTCTTTCAATGACTCCATCGTATATTATACAGACATCCAGGTATTGGACAGCGTAGAGCTGGATAAGAATGGATTCTTGCCCAAGCGTGATTTATACACTTACCAGCTCAAGAACTATCTGGAGTACAATCTGAAGAAGCCGGACTATACTTGTATGATTTATTTCTCTGAAAACAGGAAAAAGTTGGAAAAAGAGGCTGTAAAGGTAAAAGGTAAGTATAAGAAGAGTAAGAATATGGTTTTGCAGGTGGTGAAGCCTGAAGCTTTCACATTTGCAAAACCGCAGGAATAAGATTTCAAGTATGAAAACAAAACTATATCTTCTTTTTTTCTTCGTTTTCCCCTTGTTCATGTCGGCGTGTCGTGGTGATGACCCGATACCTGATCCTCCGGTTGATGGGAAACGTACTGTGCTGGTATATATGGCAGCGGATAATAGTATAAATCCATTGGCTAGCTTTACGGATGGGGATTTGGAGGAATTGAAAGCTGGGATGGCTTCAATTGATAATACATCTGATATGCATTTATTGGTGTATATAGATACGGGATCTCCTCGTTTGATTGAAATTGAAAATAAAGGTGGTACTGTTGTTGAAACAATAGTCAAAGAATACGAAGATAGAAATTCATGTGGAGTAGCTGAGACACAAGAGGTATTCAATGATGTGTTTGGGAATTCTTTATATAAAGCGGAAAGTTATGGTTTGATTTATTGGTCGCATGGGGAAGGATGGATACCTACTCCATTGCCTTCTACTCGCTGGATAGGAAATGATAAGACTGGAGGAGGGCATTATATGAATATTGAGGACTTGAAATCGGTATTACAGAATGCCCCTCATTTTGACTTTATTATGTTTGATGCTTGCTTTATGCAGTCGGTGGAAGTCGCGTATGAGTTGCGTGATTGTTGCGATTACTATATTGGTTTCCCTGCTGAGAATCCAGGTCCAGGTGCTGCCTATGATAGAATGTTTCCATTTATATTTCAGAAAGGTGCAGCGGTAGAAATGGCTATTGGGACTTTTGCTGCTTATGATGAAATTTATACTGGAAAAATAGGGAGTAATAGCAATTGGACAATGGGTACTGCTATAGATGTGCTGAAATCTTCTGAGCTTGAGAACTTAGCTGCTGCTACAGCAAATGCTTTGTCGGGAGTGACAGCAGATAGGGAAGTTCTTCGATCATCGGTCTTTGATTATGATCAGCGTAAAGTAGGATCGTCTTATTATGTAGGCTATTATGATTTCGTAGAAATGATGGAAAAACTTGTTGTGGATGAAGTTGTCTTGGATGAATGGAAGCAAGCATATGATGCAGCTTCTGTCTGTTGGAAAAAAACGCCAATGATTTATTCGATGTCTGTTGGTATGTTCTCCATGAAGCGGGCAAATGGGGTTAGCCATTATATACCTTCCACTGCCACTTCTGCTGCTGCTCAAGCTGCTAATGCCGCTTATCGTTCTACTTCATGGTATAGTGCTGTCGGTCTTGCTCGGCTTGGTTGGTAAGCTTATAAAAACTTGCATACTGAACGGATTATTATAGGTGTAAAAACTTGTAATAATCCGTTTTTTTATGCCTATTCTTATTAAAAATGAGTCTTTTAATAATATTTTCCTTTGGAAATTATGTTTTATTGAAAATAACTCTTTTCTTTGCATCATCAAACTTAAAAAACGAAGAATTATGAAATATGTAATCATTGGCGGTGTAGCAGGTGGAGCCACGGCAGCCGCCCGACTGAGAAGAGTGGACGAAATGGCTGAAATCCTTTTATTGGAGAAAGGCCCTTACATCTCGTATGCTAATTGTGGTTTACCTTATTATATAGGTGGAGTGATAGCAGAGCGCGAGAAGCTGCTGGTGCAGACACCCGAATCTTTCGGCAAGCGCTTCCGCATTGATGTGCGTGTGCAGAATGAAGTAATCGCCATCCATCCCAAAAACAAGACCGTTACCATACGCAATGTGGAAGGCAAGGAGTACGACGAAAGCTATGACAAACTTTTGCTTTCTCCCGGTGCCAACCCCGTGAAGCCCCCCTTGGAAGGCATTAATTCCGAAGGCATCTTCACGTTGCGCAATGTAGAAGATACCGACCATATCAAGGCTTATATCTCGGACAAGCAGGTGAAACGCGCCGTGGTGGTAGGTGCCGGTTTCATCGGATTGGAAATGGCGGAGAACCTGCATCATGCCGGTGTTCATGTGTCTGTAGTCGAAATGGGTAATCAGGTGATGGCACCTATCGACTTCTCTATGGCGGCACCTATTCATCAGCATCTGTTGCAGAAAGGCGTCTCTCTCTATCTGGAAGAAGGAGTAACCCATTTCAAGCGTACGGACAACGGAATCACCGTATTCCTGAAAAGCGGAAAGGCCATTCCTGCCGATATGGTGTTACTCTCCATCGGTGTGCGTCCTGCCACTGCATTGGCGCAACAAGCCGGCTTGAAACTGGGCGAGATGGGCGGTATCTGGGTAGACGAACACTTGGAGACTTCCGAAAAAGACATCTATGCTGTGGGCGATGCCATCGAATATCCTCATCCGCTGACCGGAAAGCCCTGGCTCAATTATCTGGCAAATCCTGCCAACCGCCAGGGACGTATCGTTGCTGATAATATGGTGTTTGGCAATACTGTTTCCTACGAAGGAGCTATCGGCACCTCCATTGCCAAAGTATTCGACATGACGGTAGCCTCTACGGGCCTTGCAGCCAAACGCTTGAAGCAGTGGGGCATGGAATATCAAAGCTCGGTGACTCACTCGGCATCTCATGCCGGTTACTATCCGGATGCCCTGCCTTTGACCTTGAAACTGACTTTCCATCCCAAAACCGGTAAACTCTATGGTGCGCAATGTATCGGTTACGAGGGAGTGGACAAGCGAATCGACCAGATAGCCGGACTCATCAAGCGGGGTGGCACAGTCTACGATTTGATGGAGACGGAGCACACGTATGCGCCTCCTTTCTCCTCGGCCAAAGACCCCATCGCTATTGGCGGCTATGTAGCATCGAACATTATCAGCGGTGCTATGCCTGTCATCTCTTGGCGCGAGCTGGTAGAAGAGAAGGATAAAGTGATGCTGATAGATACCCGTACGCCCGAGGAATTCTCTTTCGGCACCATTCCGGGAGCCGTCAATATTCCGTTGGACGAAATGCGCGAGCATTTGGCAGAGATACCTACAGACAAGCCGGTAGTGCTTTTCTGTGCTGTGGGTCTGCGCGGTTATCTGTCCCTGCGCATCCTGATGGGGTGCGGCTATCGCAATGTGCGCAATCTGATAGGTGGTTATAAGACCTACTCCACGGCAACAGCACCTCTGCCGTCTCTATCTGCTCCGGCAGGCGGCGGCTCTTCTTCTTCTTCGGTAGAGGCTGCTACTGATGATGTTCCTGCGGATGCATCAGTGTCCAAGAAGGAAACGTTGAAGATAAATGCTTGCGGTTTGCAATGTCCGGGACCTATCATGCAGGTGAAAAAGGCGATGGATAGCATTGCTGTGGGCGAGCGTGTGGAGATTGTGGCAACCGATGCCGGTTTTGCACGCGATGCTTCTGCCTGGTGTGATACGACGGGAAATAAATTGATAGAGAAGCATGACGAGAAAGGACGCTATACGGTAGTCATCGAGAAAGGTGCTCCGGCTTGTACATCTGCTTCCAATGTTTCCGCAGCCGGGGGTAGGGGAAAGACGCTGATTCTGTTCAGTGACGACCTGGACAAAGCGCTGGCAACCTTCGTACTAGCAAACGGAGCAGCGGCAACGGGACAGAAAGTAACCATTTTCTTCACCTTCTGGGGACTGAACGTCTTGAAGAAAGTGCAGAAACCCAGTGTGCAGAAGGACTTCTTCGGCAAGATGTTCGGCATGATGCTGCCGTCCAGCTCTTTGAAACTGAAGTTGTCGCAGATGAATATGTTTGGCATGGGCAGCCGCATGATGCGCTTCTTGATGAAGCGCAAGGGAGTGGATTCTTTGGAGTCGTTGCGCTCGCAGGCATTGGCGCAGGGAGTGGAATTCATTGCTTGCCAGATGTCTATGGATATGATGGGCATCCAGCACGAAGAACTTCTGGATGAAGTAACCATCGGCGGCGTGGCTACCTATATGGAACGTGCGGACAAGGCAAATGTGAACTTATTTATATAGGAGGACAAGATATGGAGACTTTATGTAAAATCCGTGATGTTTATCGGGCTATTGCCGAGTTCGAGGTGCAGTTTACGCAGATGTATGATTTATCGCTGAATGAAGGAATGCTGTTGTGCACGCTGCTCAATACTCCTAAGCTTACCTCCAGTGAGATAGCCGAGGCACTGGGTTTGTCTGCCTCCAACACTTCAAAGGTCATTCGCTCTGTCGAGGGAAAGAAGCTCATTACCCGTCTGATAGGTAAGGAAGATAAGCGTCAGATGCGTTTTTCTCTTACGACAGAAGGCAAGAACCGGATTTCGGATATTAAGAATGCTACTTTCGAATTGTCGGAGTTGTTGCAGCAGGTAGTTAGCCTCGTATAGTTTTGTGTAAAAGCGAATTAATATCGTGTTTGCAGGAAGTTAATATCCTGCGGACACGATATTTGTTTTTTGTAGGACACGTTATTAACTTCTTGCACGACATGTTGTTAGTATCGTGTATTGCATGCTATAAATTGTTTGTATCTGTTCGTGTGTATTTCTATCTTTTATTACTGAGAAATTTACTAAGAATCTTTAATAATGTCTCTTTCGACAATTTCTTAACTCTTAATCAATTCTTTTCTCTGTTTTAAAAATGAACTTGATTGGAAAAGCCATTCTTTATGAATCGCCTATATACTCAGTCGTATTTCCGTAAAGGAACACAAGCTTGATACCAAAGAAATAAATTGAAACTTTCTATGTCAATTGCCTAATATTATTTTACTTTGCTGTCAAATAGTAAGCAATACAGCGATTGATATGCAGAAATTATTGTCTTTGCCGCCTAATCTGGTGTCGGCATTCTATGAACTGGAAAATGTAGACCGTACGGAATGGTTTTGTACTTCCGACCCGGTGGGAATGAAACTTGGCTCGGGTGGGGGAACTACCTGGCTCTTGAGAGAATGGCAGAAGGAACGGGATAGGAAGTATTGGGCGGAGGAGCGTATTCCAACAGAAAAGTGCATTCCAACAGAGAAAAGCATTCCAATAGAGAAGCGTATTCTGCTGCATGCCGGAGGACAAAGCCGTCGTTTACCGGGATATGCACCGTCGGGCAAGATATTGACCCCGATTCCGGTGTTTCGCTGGGCGCGTGGACAAAAACTGGGACAGAATTTATTATCCCTTCAACTCCCACTTTACGAAAAGATAATGGAGCGGGCTCCCGAAAGACTGCGTACGCTGATTGCCAGTGGTGACGTATATATCCGTGCGGAAAAGCCGCTTCAAGAGATTCCCGATGCAGATGTGGTGTGCTATGGACTGTGGGTAGACCCGTTGCTCGCCACACATCATGGTGTGTTTATCTCGGACCGGAATCAACCGGAATCCTTGGATTTCATGCTTCAGAAACCCTCTCTGGAAGAATTGGAAAACCTCTCCAAGACACATCTCTTTTTAATGGATATCGGCATCTGGCTATTGAGCGACCGGGCCGTTGACTTGCTGATGAAACGTTCGCAGAAGGCAGATGGGGCTTTGGACGTGGATACGCCATATTCCGACTTGAAATACTATGACTTGTATGCTGACTTTGGCTTGTCCTTAGGAAATCATCCCCGTATTGAGGATGAAGAGCTGAATAGCCTCTCCGTCGCCATATTGCCTTTGCCCGGAGGCGAATTCTACCATTATGGAACAAGCCGCGAACTGTTGTCTTCAACCGTCACCTTACAGAATAAGGTCTACGACCAGCGCCAGATTATGCACCGGAAGTTGAAGCCCAATCCGGCCATCTTTGTGCAGAATGCAGAAGTGCATCTCCCCCTTACTCCGAAGAACGACAGTCTTTGGATTGAAAATAGCTTTGTTGGGGCTTCTTGGCGGCTGGGGGCACGGCAGATTATCACGGGTGTTCCCAAGAATGACTGGAGGCTGACCATTCCAGACGGTATCTGCATTGATATAGTTCCGCTTGCCGACCAGCGCTGGGCAGTACGCCCCTATGGTTTTGACGATACTTTTAAGGGGGATATTCGGGATGAAAAGACACTGTTCCTTGGAATGTCGTTTTCGGAATGGCTGGCTGAACGGGAATTGTCGGTGGAAGACATCACCGGCAGAAAAGAGGACCTGCAGGCTGCTGCCATCTTCCCGGTTGTGGAAGATAAAGAGCAGATGGGGACAGTGCTTCGATGGATGGTTTCCGAACCGGGCTTGACGGAAGGAAAGGCTGTCTGGCTGGAAAGTCGTCGGTTGTCCGCCGACGAAATTTCAGCACAAGCCGACTTGCGTCTGCTGTATGCACAGCGGGAGAGCTTCTGCAAAGGAAACTGGGAAGTGCTGGCACGCAACCATGCAAAGAGTGTATTCTATCAACTCGACTTGATGGATGTGGCCGGTGAATTCCATAAATTCGGCATTGACAAGCCGGAAGTGTTGCCGACAGATGCCTCGCTGATGCAGCGTATCCATAACCGGATGCTGCGTGCACAGATTGAGAAGCTGGACGGAAGGGACTTCAAGGCAGACGAGCAGGCCGCATTCAACTTGTTGCGCGAAGGATTGCTGACTGATTTGTATGAACGCAAGAGTAGTCCTCGCCTGAATGTGTATAGTGACCAGATTGTATGGGGGCGTAGCCCCGTACGCATAGATATGGCGGGAGGATGGACGGACACTCCGCCTTACTCCTTGTTTGCCGGTGGGAGTGTGGTGAATATTGCCATTGAACTGAACGGGCAGCCGCCTTTACAAGTGTACATCAAACCTTGCGCGGAGCATCGCATCGTGTTGCGCTCCATTGATATGGGAGCCATGGAGGTGGTGAATACTTTTGAGGAATTGCAATCCTATTGCATGATAGGTTCCCCCTTTTCCATTCCCAAAGCAGCATTGGCGCTGGCCGGGTTTGTTCCGGCTTTTTCAGAAACGGCTTATCCTTCGCTGGAAAAACAACTGGAAGCCTTCGGCACAGGTATAGAGATTACATTGCTTTCTGCCATACCTGCAGGTTCCGGTCTGGGCACAAGCTCCATTTTGGCTTCTACTGTCTTGGGTTCATTGAGTGACTTTTGCGGACTGATGTGGGATAAGAACGAAATATGCCGCCGTACGCTTGCCCTGGAACAGTTGCTGACGACCGGTGGCGGTTGGCAAGACCAATACGGTGGGGTACTGCAAGGTATCAAACTGTTGCAGACGGAGGCTGGATTTGCCCAGCAGCCATTGGTACGCTGGTTGCCCGAGCATTTGTTTACCCATCCGGAATACCGCGATTGCCATCTGCTGTATTATACGGGCATTACGCGTACAGCCAAGGGCATCCTTGCAGAAATAGTACGCTCCATGTTCCTCAACTCTTCCCTGCACCTGGGGTTATTAGAAGAGATGAAAGCACATGCCTTGGATATGGCCGAAGCCATTCAACGGAATGACTTCAAGAGTTTCGGAACACTGGTAGGCAAGACATGGATGCAGAAGAAGGCACTGGACAGTGGAACAAATCCTCCTGCCGTAGAGGACATCATCCGTCAGATAAAAGACTATACCTTAGGATATAAACTGCCGGGAGCCGGTGGGGGAGGTTATCTGTATATGGTGGCTAAGGATCCGCAGGCAGCCCTGCGCATCCGTGAGACCTTGACGCTGAATGTACCGAATCCGAGAGCCAGGTTCGTAGAAATGTCACTCTCGGATAAGGGATTCCAGGTGTCGCGGAGCTGAAATTCATCATTCATGATGATACGGCCCCCCGTTCAGTATGGTCATCGCCCGGTAGAGTTGCTCCACAAAGATGAGGCGCACCATCTGATGGGAAAAGGTCATGCGTGAGAGGGACATCTTCTCGTGTGCCGCTTCGTACACTTTGGGGGAGAATCCGTAAGGGCCTCCGATAATAAATACCAGCCGTTTGTTCACGGTATTCATCTTGCGCTTCATATAGTCTGCAAACTCTATGGAGCGCATTTCTTTTCCACCTTCGTCCAGCAGTACGACCACATCTCCCGGCTGGAGAGCTTTCAATATCAGTTCCCCTTCCTTTTCCTTCTGCACTTCCATGGAGAGGCTCTTGGTGTTTTTCAGTTCGGGGATGACTTCCATCTCGAATGAGAGATAACGCTTGGTACGTTGCACATAGTCGTTGATGGCTGTTATAAAGTGTTGTTCTACAGTTCGTCCTACAACGAGCAGAGTAGTTTTCATACTGGTTCTGTTTTGATTAGCGCACAAATTTAGCATTTTTTTATTGTATTTTGAGACAAATGCTTACCTTTGCCTATCATAAATACTTGTGAAAATGAAAAAACGGGTAATCTTTTTGTTGACCGGTCTCTTCATTTGGACGTCTGTGCTGCTGGCTCAGAATGTTCCCGAGGGAGTGATTGGAGCCTTCAAGGAAGGAAACTCTCAGGAGCTCAACAAGTATCTGGGTGACAAGGTCGATTTAATCATTCAGAATAAGTCGACCCACGCCGACAAGCGGACGGCAGAGGGCACAATGGCTGCTTTCTTCTCCAACCACAAGGTCGGCAGTTTTAATGTGAACCATCAGGGGAAGCGCGATGAGTCCGGTTTCGTCATCGGTACCTTGATGACCGCAAATGGAAACTTTCGGGTGAATTGTTTCTTCAGAAAAGTACAGAGCAAATATGTCATACATCAAATAAGGATAGATAAAACAGATGAATAAGGAAGAAGAATTGATTGACAGGCTGATAGACCTGGCTTTCGCCGAAGATATAGGCGATGGAGACCATACAACCCTTTCGTGCATTCCTGCTACGGCAATGGGCAAATCCAAACTGTTGATAAAAGAACCGGGCATCCTGGCCGGTATCGAGATAGCAAAGGAGGTGTTCCGCCGTTTCGATCCTACCATGAAGGTGGAAGTGTTCATTAATGACGGTACAGCCGTAAAGCCTGGTGATGTGGCCATGATTGTGGAAGGCAAGATACAGTCTTTGTTGCAAACGGAGCGTCTGATGCTGAACATCATGCAGCGCATGAGTGGCATTGCCACCATGACACATAAGTATGCCGAGCAACTGAAAGGTACGAATACCCGTGTACTCGATACCCGCAAGACTACTCCGGGCATGCGTATCCTCGAGAAAATGGCAGTGAAAATCGGTGGCGGTGTAAACCACCGTATCGGCTTGTTCGATATGATTTTGCTGAAAGACAACCATGTGGACTTTGCGGGAGGCATCGACAAGGCCATCAACCGTGCGAAGGAATATTGCAAGGGAAAAGGCAAGGACCTCAAGATAGAAATAGAAGTGCGCAACTTCGACGAATTGCAGCAGGTGCTCGACCTGGGCGGTGTAGACCGTATCATGTTCGACAACTTTACGCCGGCAATGACAAAGAAGGCCGTAGAGATGGTAGGCGGCCGCTATGAAACGGAATCTTCCGGCGGCATCACGTTTGATACGCTCCGCGACTATGCCGAATGCGGTGTAGACTTTATCTCAGTCGGTGCGCTGACCCATTCTGTGAAGGGATTGGATATGAGTTTTAAAGCATGTTGACAAAGGCAGAACGCGTTATTGCAGAATAATAAGGAAAGCCTCTCATAAAGAATGCTGCATTAAGGCAGATTTATGAGAGGCTTTCTCTTGATAACCGGTAGAGTAATGGCACCCGGAAAAACAGATGGTGTATTTGGGAGAAACAGATGGTCTGTTTGGGGCAGATAGATGATGCGTTTGGCTGTAACGGATGATGTGTTTCAATGGATAAATAGCGTAGGAAGGTATGAAAAACATAACATGGAATAAAGTAAAAACAACTGTCAAAGGTTGGCAAGTGGGAGACTACATCCGGCAGACTTCCATTGTGGTGATTGGTGTACTGATTACCTTTGCCGGTAGTGAGTTGGTTACTCAAAACTCCGAGAAGAAAGATATTCAAGCCACCATGTCGCTGATTAGGGATGAACTGAAAAGCAACCGGGAGAATTATGAGAGTATCGTTTCAGAGTTTAGAGAGGATGAACGTCTTTCCAGCTTATTGGTGGAGTATGATTTAAAGCATCGGACGATACCGGAAGATTCATTGATACAGTTCCGCTTTCTTATGGGGCATATCCGCAGTTTTTATTATAGTCAGAATGCATTGGATATACTTAAAAACTCCATGTTGATGCAGAAGATTTCAGATAAAGAGCTACTGTTGCAGTTGACCGGAATCTATGAGGTATTGGATGGATTTAGGGCGACTATGAATGGCTATTACGATATGAAGGACGAAATTATGGTTCCTTTCCATTTGGCATTGACTGATGAACAGACGGACCAGATAAATCGTGGAGGATATGAGGCGTGGGATATTTACTTGTCGGACAGGTCGGTACGGAACTTTGTCAGGGTAGCGCGGAACTATTTTACGCCGGACTATGTAGAACGTGTGGGAAAACGTATAGACGAGGCAATACAAGCGCTTGAGAAAAAGTATCATTTAGAATGAAAAGATATGGGAAAGACAAGCTTTAACAGGTTGAACCATAAGATAAAAAGCTGGCGCATAGGTGATTATTTCCGTCAGTTCAGTATTGTGGCTGCGGGCATCATTGTCACTTTCTGGGGAAACGACCGGATTACCGAGAACGCCCGCCAAAAGGAAGTGCGTGCTACGATGCAGCTGATAACGGAAGAGTTGGAATATAATAAGCAGGAGCTCCGTAATATAAAGCACTTGTTGGATATTGACATACACATGAGTCTGCTGTTGAAGGAACATGATATGGATGTATCCAAGATACCGACAGATACTCTGTGGAAGTATGGCAAGCTTTTCAATAATATGGATGAATTCTCTTATAGGACAGATGCGCTGGATGTGCTGAAAGGTTCTTCATTGATGCAGTATATACCGGACAAACGTATGTTGCAGGATGTATTGCAGACTTATTTTGAGTTGGGCAGGAAACAGAGGGATGTCGGTGATTACTATGCAACGAAAACAGATGCTCTTATGAGTGCTGCCATGTCCAGGGAGTTGGCGCATGTTTTTGATGGTGACGACAGTCTTCGGGACCAGGCCTTGTTTCTTGTGCAGTATAAGAAATTTATCAATTACGTCAACATGGTTCCCGGTTTTCTGTATTGGCATGAATTTGATGAATTGGATGAAAGGCTGGCCAAGCAGATTCAAGTATTGAAAGCCAAATATAAGTAATCTCCGTTCTTTAACATCTTTTTATATTTAATTCAGCAGCATTTTCAAAAATGCTGCGTCTAACTAACAAACGACGCGAAGAGGCGTCCGTAAAACGAGCACTGACATTGGAAAATGAGATAGAACTGATTGAGGGCTGCCGGGCAGGAAAGGATTCCGCCCGAAAGGAATTATACACCCTCTACTCCAAGCAGATGCTGGCGGTATGTTACCGCTATACGGGCGATGTCGATGCGGCCCATGACGTATTGCACGATGGCTTCATCAAAATTTTCACCCATTTCACCTTCCGTGGCGAATGTGCATTGAGTACCTGGGTGACAAGGGTAATGGTGACGCAGGCGATAGACTACCTGCGGAAACAGCAACGTTTCAGCCAACTGGTGGTGAATGAGGAACAATTGCCCGACATTCCGGATGAAGCAGGCATTGCCGAAACCGGAGGCCGTATTTCCGAAGAAATGCTGATGGCGTTCGTGGCGGAACTTCCCGATGGATGCCGTACTGTATTCAACTTATACGTCTTTGAGGAGAAATCGCACAAGGAAATAGCCGAAATCCTCCACATCAAAGAGCATTCGTCTACCTCGCAGTTGCATCGTGCTAAGTGTTTGTTGATAAAAAGAATTAAAGAATATACTGAATATGAGAGAAAATGATGAAATAACCGGTTTGTTCCGCAGTCGTCTTGCCGGCGCAGAGATGACAGTGCGGGAGGACTTCTGGGAAGGGTTGCAACGTGACTTGCCGTCACCGGTTGCCGCAAAAGGCAGGAGGCAGCTTTTTCTTTCTCCGAGGTTTCACCGCGTAGCCGCAGCCGCCTCTGTTGTATTTGTACTGGGAGCTGCTTCTGCCGCTTTCTGGTATTTCTCTCCGAAAGAGGAAATCAAGGAGGCCTTTACACAAGTGGCGGCCATGACGCCGGAAGGTAACTTGAACGGGGATGTGGTGCAGGAAAGTTTTCCCTCTATCCATCAGGCCAACCCCATGGCACAAAAGCCCGGTACACAGCATCCCGCCAACGGCATTCCGGCAGGATTGACGGCGCAGGCCGATGAGGATGAATCCATGTCTGTCCATGTTTCCATCCGGATTACCCAACGGGTGTACGGAAACCAGCAGCAGCCGGGAAACGGTTATTACAGTAACGGAACTCCGGCCGGAAACGGGAACTACCATTCAAATCCTGGCCATAAGGATGCTGATATAGATAGAATGCTGCCATCTTCTGAGGAAGAACCGGCAAAGTCTGTGGCTGTATCGCCATCTAAGCCCCGTAATTGGGCATTGAAAGCAGGCATCGGCACTTCCCTGCCGAAAGGGAATTTCCATATGCCGTTCACGGCCGGGGTAAGCGTGGAACGTTGTTTGAACAAGCATTTCTCCTTGGAAGCCGGTCTTCAGTATAATTGCTTGGATGGTGACCATACGTTGCATACGCTGGGAATTCCGGTAAGGCTGAACATGATGCTGGCCAGTACGCCGAAAGTGGATTTCTATGCTATGGTAGGTGGAGCAGCCGAGAAATGCATTGCAGGTGCTCCGGACAATGGTTTCGGTGCAGAGCCGGTACAGTTGTCGGTTGCTGCCGGAGTAGGGGTACGCTATAAAATGAACAACCGTTTTGCCTTGTTTGCAGAGCCGTCTGTATCCCATCATTTCGATACGGACTCGCAGACAAGAACCTTGCGTACGGAACGGCCCACCAATCTGAATCTGTTGTGCGGCGTGCGCATGACTTATTAATCTTAAATACCATACAAATATGAAGACTCTATACAATAAATTACATATATTCGGGCAGACTATGCTGCTCGTATTCTTTACTCTTTCTGTTCTCTCTTTGGGCTCTTGCAGCAAAGAAACGTTGGACTACAACCATCCGGATGTAGACTTGTTTGTCAAGCAGTTGAAGGCTGGCAAATATTCTACCCAAAGTCCGGATGGATTGAGTAACATGCCCAAGTTCACTTCCGAAGATATAGAGGAATTGCTGAAGTATGCCGAGGACTTGACGGTCATTCCCTCTTTCCCCCTGGCTCCGGTATCCTATTCGGCAGGTGGCAAGCTGCGTTTGGGCGAATGCATCCTGTGGACGGTAGAGACTATCCGCCTCGGGAACAATGCTTCGATGGGATGCAAGATGGTACATACGGATGCGGAGAATTATGAAGGTATCTATTTCCTTTCGGACGAAGAGGTGCTGGATGCCGCTTCGCGCTACCGCCGCTGGTGGGAAACCCGTAAGTATCCACGGACTATGTGGACGATTGATCCCTGCTATGACGAACCGCTTTGTGGCAGCGGATATATGTGGTGGTGAAATGTTTTTAGGGATTAAGTAATCAAAACTGTCAGGTGAAGATATCTATACTTGTTTGGGGGCTGCTCTGTGCAGTAGCCTTCCCTTGCTATGCCCAAAACTGGACCCCTCAGGACTCGTTGAGGCTGAACCGGTTGCTGAAGGGCGAGGGGGAGGTAAAACTGAATCCGGAGGTATTGCAGGAATTGGAAATGAACAATTCTCTGGGTACTCCGAAAGCGGTGATGGACAAGTCGTGGATGGATTTTGATAATTCATTGCCCGTCATGCCGAAAGCGCCCGAGAAAAAAGTGGTGCTTACCTTACGTCCTTATACAGCCAATACCAAATATAATTGGGACCCCATTTATCAGAAAAAAATCAAGGTAGACAAGGATACTTGGCGAGGAGATGAATTCTATGCGCTTAAGATTCTGATGATTCCTACGAACTGGGCTAAACATCCGTTTGATGCCGGTCCGCGTGAGACTGTGGAGCAGATTGAAGCAACCGGTTTGCGTTACCGGGTGACGGAGCGGGCCAATAATATGGCTGTGGGCGGTTGGCAGGGTGCCAGTGGCGGTGGAATTTCCGGTTTAGACCTGATGACACCTTTTACCCGTGAGTTTTGGAATTTCAAAGGCCGCAAGCGCCGTGCCCGTACGCTGGAAGTATTGAAGGCGTATGGAGATTCGATAACTGTTTTGGAACAACAGTAATTTATCACTTTTTGTCAAATTTTGAACTTTCTTTCTCCTCTTCTTGTTTTCATTAGTAAACCTTTAAAAAAAGTAATAATGAACAGAGTGACTTCTCTATTTGGAATAAGATATCCGATAATTCAAGGTGGTATGGTGTGGTGTAGCGGCTGGAGACTTGCTGCTGCTGTAAGCAATGCGGGAGGGCTGGGCTTGCTCGGCGCAGGTTCGATGCATCCCGAAACGTTGCGGGAGCATATCAGGAAATGCCGTGAGGCTACGCATCATGCTTTTGGTGTGAATATTCCCTTGATGTATCCCCAGATAGAAGAGATAATGCAGATTGTGGCCGACGAGGGAGTGAAGATTGTATTTACATCTGCCGGCAGCCCGAAGAAATGGACTGGTTGGTTGCACGAGCGTGGCATCACGGTGGTGCATGTTGTTTCGTCCTCGCGTTTTGCCGTGAAGGCAGAAGAGGCGGGTGTTGATGCAGTAGTTGCCGAAGGCTTCGAAGCCGGTGGGCACAATGGGAGGGAGGAGACTACCACCCTGTGCCTGATACCAGCTGTACGTGCAGTTACTACACTTCCGCTGATTGCCGCCGGTGGCATTGCAACGGGTGAGGCCATGCTGGCTGCCCGGGTGCTGGGTGCGGAAGGTGTGCAGATTGGTACACGCTTTGCCTTGACGGCAGAGAGTTCTGCAAACGAGGTATTTAAGGATTACTGCTTGCATTTGGAAGAAGGGGATACCCGTCTGCTTTTGAAGAAATTGGCTCCGGTGCGTCTGGTGCGCAATAACTTTCGCAGCGCCGTAGAGGCTGCTGAGGCTGTGGGAGCTTCAGAGGAAGAACTTCGTATCCTTTTAGGGCGTGGCCGTGCCAAACGTGGTATTTTTGAAGGTGACTTGGAAGAAGGGGAACTGGAAATAGGGCAGGTATCTGCCTTGCTGCATGGAAAGGGAGTGCAGTCTGTGGCGTCGGTCATGCAAGAGTTGGTGGAGGAGAGCAGAAGGGCGTGGGAGAGAATGCAGGAATTGGATTTCTGAATATTCCCTCTTCTGGTATCATATAACAATAAAAAAGGAATATTCCCGGTGATTTCGGGGATATTCCTTTTTTAGTTTCAACTTATAACCTTTTATCCTTTGGGGATATTGGTTGTGTCTTTTGCCGTATTTCCACTTGTGGCGGAATTACTTGTGCCATTGCTGCTGGCAGTGGCGCTACCGGTAGCCATATTTGTTGCACTTTTACCGGCTGTCTGCACAGCAGGTTGCTCTTCCCAATGGAACGGTTCAAAGCTACTGTTCGGGTCAACCCAGGACGGTTTCTTGGAAGCATAAATAATGAATGGGGCAATGACTACAATCAGCGCACCGATGATGAGCACGGAGAACCATACAGTGTTGCTGCCTGTTGAAATCTGGCTGGGTGGGATAAAGCTCAATACGAATGCCAGCAATGACCCGCAGAAACCAAGACCACCGATGAGCCACATCAATCCGTTGCCATTCTTGCCGATACGGAACGGACGGTTCAGCTTCTTCATCTTATAACGCAGCACGATGGCTCCGGAGAACATCAGCATATACATGATAAGATAGAGGACTACGGTCAACTGTGACAGAATCTGGTAGAAACTCTGTACGGAAGGCATGACTACGAACAGAAGGCTCAGTACGGTTACTGCACCGCCTTGTACATAAAGGATGTTCTTCTGTACACCCAGTTTGTTTGTCTTCTGGAAGAACGGAGGCATGTAGCCTGCTTTTCCTACGGCAAAGATACCTTTGGACGGACCGGCAACCCATGTCAATACACCTGCCAGCACCCCGAATGCCAGAGCAATGGCGATGATGGGTGACAGCCAGGAGGCGCGGATGTAATGGAAATAGTTATCGAAGCCTACAAGCAGACTCTGTGTCAGACTGATGTCTTTGGCCGGGATGATGATGCCCAGTGAGAAAGTACCGAGCACGAAGATGATAACCGTAATGGCCGCACCGATGAACACTGCCTTCGGATAATTCTTGGAGGGATTGTTCACGTCTTTTACGTGGATACCGCCCATTTCCATACCGGCATAGAAGAGGAAGATACTGGCAGCAAGCACCACGTTGTCGAAGTTCGTCAAGTCGGGGAAGAAGCTGCTGTGGAAATCCAGGTTGGAGTGTCCGCCGGTGGCAAGGTAGATAATACCCAGGATAATCAGCAGTGCGGCAGGGATAATAGTCCCGACCAGGCCGCCGACCTTTGCCACTTTACCTACCCAGCTCATGCCCTTCATGGAGATGAACGTAGCCAGCCAGTAGATGATGAGGACAACAACGAGCGAGTAATACTTGTTATTGGCCAGTGACATGTCGTGTACGTCGTTCATGCCGATGAAAGCAATGGATACGGCACCGAATGTCAATACGGTAGGATACCAGATTGTACTTTCAATCCATTGTACCCAGATGGCAAGGAAGCCCAGTTTTTTTCCGTAGGCTTCGCCCACCCAGCGGAACACACCGCCTTGCTTGTCTTGAAACATGGCAGCCAGTTCCGCGGCGACAAGTGACGTCGGAATCAGAAAAACAATGGCTGCAAATAAGTAGTAGAAGGCCGAACTCATTCCGTACACGGCCTCGGCAGGAAGTCCACGTAGGGATACTACTGCCGTCACATTCATGATTGCCAGGGTAAATACACCCAGCTTCACTGTTTGTTTAATATTTGCCATAAGTTAAGGTTTTAGATGAAAAATATATTCAAAATCAGCGTCTATAACAACACTTGGGGAGAGTTGTTCCCAACGGATAAGTGAAAGTTCCGGTTTTAACTATTCAGGAAGCGTCGGCTTTGGGCGCGGGCTTCTGTGCAACTTTCTTGTAGAACTCTTCTTTTTCCTTATTGCGCCGTTCGACCAGGCTCGTTACATACACTGTAAAGATAGGGAACATCATCATGCCCAGCGCAGCCAGCAGTACGGACAGTACCCGTCCGGTGGGAGTGACTGCTATGATATTGGAACCCACCGTCGTCACATCCATAAATGCCCACCATAAGGCGTCTCCATATCCTTTGACTAAAGGATTGGGACCATGCTCCATGACATAAAAGGCCAGACTGGAAAAATAGACAGTGGCCAGCAACATGGTAAGGTAGGAAACGAACAGTCCCGATGCGCGGTTGTACGTCAGCCAACCCACCACGATAGCCATGGCGTAACCACCCCGCACCAATGGGATGAAACGCAGCATATAGGTTATCTCGGGTGAGAAAGTCCATCCCATATAGGCAATGATGTTTTGATAGGGTATAGCTACCAGCAGGAAAATGAAATGCGTGGCCACGTAGTGACCCTTCTTCTCTGCCAGGAACCATTCCAATACAAAATCTGCCAGGAACAGGGCACATATCCACAACTGTACTTTCATGTAGACCGACTGTTCGTAAAAGGGGATCCCCTTGAACGTGTCGACAGAGATGCTGATAACTAAAAATAGCGACAGTATCAATATAATGACATGCAGTATGCCATAGATACCTTTTTCCCGCAATACAAATTCTGATAGAGCCATTTTCATGATGAAGTCCATTATAAAGTCATAAGTTATGAGTTATAAGTCATTTGCTGATTACGGTGCCTACCAACAAATAACTCATAACCTATAACTCATAACTAAAAAGAGAAACTTATTCTGTAATCGTTACGTTATCACCGTTGAACACACCCAGGCCGAGCTTGTTCATGATGAACTTGATTGCCGATTGGGCCTTTACGGAGTTTCCCGCTTCGTCTAGGGGAGGAGCGAAGGCCGATACTCCCATGACACCGGGCAATACGGCCATTACACCACCGCCTACACCGCTTTTGGCCGGTATGCCGGCGGTGTACATCCAGTCGCCGGAATGCTCGTAGAAGCCTACGGTCGAAATCATCGACGTAATTTTCGGTGCCAGGCTGGCTTCGAACACCGTTTGTTTGGTGACGGGGTTCACACCGTTATTGGCGATGGTTCCTGCGGCAATGCCCAGTTGCTGGGCCGTGATGCCGAGAGAACACTGGCGGGTATAGAGGTCGAGTGCCATATCCGGATCATCGTAGATGCGGTTGTAGTTTTTCAGCAGCCAGGCAATGGAGCGGTTGTTGAAGTTGGTAGCCGTTTCCGATTTGTACAGTTCGTCGATGAGTTGTGGGGCAGAGCCGCACAGCTCAGTGACATTCTGTACAATGGCATCCCATTTCTTGTCGGAGTTTCCCACTGGCTGTACCATGGAACAGGCGGAAATGGCACCGGCATTTACCAATGGAGTGGAAGGGTGGTCGTTTTCCAGCAAGATGGCGATGATGGAGTTGAACGGTAGTCCCGTGGCATCGGCACCTATCATGTCCAGCACTTTCTGCGCACCGTATTGGCGCAGGATAAGGATGGCTGTGTGTACCTTCGAGACGGACTCTATACCGAAACGATAGTCTGTGTCACCTATATTGATGGTCTGCCCGTTCATCAGGCAGATGCTGAGTCCGAATAGTTTGGAGTCTATGTTGGCAAGGTAGGGAATATAATCCGCATTCTTGCCTCCTGTGCTGCCCTTCACCTCATTGTAGGCTTCTTGGGCAACCTCCTTTATTTGTGAAATTGATATTTTCTTTTCCATAAACACGTTGTGATGTACGATTAGACGATGTACGATTTACGATTGAAATTACTCCTTTAAACGTAGTCCGTATCAAGAGAAACTCTAATCGTACATCGTAAATCGTTTAATCGTAAATTAATTTATTTTTTATGAGTACGGCATCCGTGGTTGAATATTTTGGTTTCCACCGGCAGGTTCTTTTCCTGTGCCATACGGGTAGGAGTCGGGTAATCCAGTTTCTCCAGCTCCGTGATGGCATTCTTGATGTCACCCAGCAGCATGTCTGCCATGTCGCGGCTGAATCCTTGGCGAACAACGACGCGCATTACGACGTAGTCTTCCAGCTTTGAAGGCAGTGTATAGGCGGGTACCATCCAACCGTGTTGTGACAGCTTGTCCTGCAGGTCATACAGAGTCCATTTGGCAGCTCTTGCATATTCCGGTTTCAAATACCAGATAAACAGCGGGTTCACAACCTCGTCGGAATAGTTTACGAACGGAGCCATCTTGCCGATTTCGTCATGGATATACTTGGCGATGGTCAGAGAGTTGTACTGTACTTCCTTGTAACCCTGGAATCCCAAACGGATGAACTGGTAATATTGACCCAGAATCTGTGCGGCAGGACGGGAGAAGTTCAGGCCTACCTGAGTAATGTTGGCACCGAGGTAGTTTACGCTGAATGACATTTCTTCGGGCAGATATTCCTTGCCTTTCCAGCAAACCCAGCCCAGACCCGGATAAACCAGACCGAATTTGTGTCCGCTGACGCTGATGGAGAGTACCCACTTCAGACGGAAGTCCCATTTCTTTTCGGGATAGAGGAACGGGAGGATGAAACCGCCGCTGGCGGCATCTACGTGGATAGGAATGTCGTAGCCGGTCTTCGTATTGTAGGCATCGAGGGCTTTGTCGAGGGCTTCGACGTCATCGTTCAGTCCTGTCCATGTAACGCCTTGGATAGGCACGATACAGATGGTGTTCTCATCACACATCTTCAAGGCTTCTTCGGGGTCGAGCGTGGTCTTGTCCAGTGTCAAAGGCACTTCACGCATTTCAATCTGCCACAATTGGGCGAATTTTTCCCATACCACCTGGAAACCGGTTGAAATAACGAAGTTGGGTTTGTCGAACGGTTTGCCTTGTGCCTGACGTTTCTTGCGCCAGCGCAACCAGGCTGCCACACCACCCAGCATACATGCCTCCGAGGAACCGATGGCAAGTGCGCCGGTTTTCCAGGTTTCTTTTTCAGGAGAGTTCCAGAGGTTGGCCACGATGTTGATACATTTACCGTTCATTACGGCGATGCGCGGATATTCGGTCTCGTCAATGTAGTTGATGTTGATGGCTTCGTTCATCAGCTTGGTTGCATATTCGTCCATATAGGTAGTGACGAATGTAGCCAGATTCAAGCGAGGCTGCGTTTGGGCGAAGGTCTCGTCTTTCACCATCTGATAGGCGATTTCCGGGGTAGTAGGTCCGTCGGGAATCTTTTCTACGGGTGAGGGTTGTAACATACGGTTTGAACCGAATACTTCAGTTTTTGCATCTCCTTTTCTGAAATTCAAATCTTCCATATTAATAAGTTTTTTAAAGGTTTAGGCGGCGGGGCTTTTCCCCGTCGAATTTCCCACAACAACGGGGTTTGCGGATGAAAGTTCCGGGGTTTTGCATTATTTGGCGTTTATTAAAGGGCAGCGTAGTAAAATCTTAAAAAACGAACATTCTGAAGGTAAGTTTGTTGTTCCCACATTATTCATTTAATTAATATACTACTATATGAAAATCAATACCGGAAGGGGTACAATCCCCCTTATCACGCTTGTCGGCATTTGGTCAGTCTCTGCATTGACTTCCTTGCCGGGATTGGCCGTATCACCTATTTTGGGACAACTTACTACCATTTTTCCACATGCCACAGAACTGGATATACAGATGCTTACCTCCCTGCCTTCGCTGCTGATAATTCCTTTTGTGCTGTTGGCGGGCAAGCTGGCCGAGAAACGTGACTTTGTGCGTCTGCTGAAAGCGGGGCTTTGGATGTTTGCCACCAGTGGGGTACTTTATCTTTTTTCGGATAAAATGTGGCAGTTGATGGTGGTCAGCGCTTTGCTTGGCATCGGTTCGGGGGTGATTATTCCGTTGTCCACCGGTCTGGTTTCACGCTATTTCACGGGGGAATATCGGGTGAAGCAGTTTGGTTACAGTTCTGCCATTACCAATGTGACGCTGGTTGTGGCAACGGCGGTGACTGGGTATCTGGCAGAGGTAAACTGGCACTTGCCTTTCGTGGTATATCTGCTTCCGTTGGTTTCTCTGCTGCTTGTCGGGTATTTGAAGGGAGATACCGGTCAGCCGCAGAAAACAGAAGATACGGCTACCGTTGTTCCGGAGGAATCCAAGCGTGCGATTCCCGGTAAATACGGCATCCATGTCCGCCATCTGCTACAGTTGATGCTGTTTTATGGCGTCACTACGTATGTAGTGCTGGCGGTTACTTTTGACTTGCCTTTTTTGATGGAGGCCCATCACTTCTCCAGCGGAAATTCCGGATTGATGATCTCCTTATTCTTCCTTGCCATTATGGCTCCGGGTTTCTTCCTGGGGCATATCGTGAAGTGGATGGGGAAACACACAAAGTTTTACAGCCTTTTGTCCATTGCAGCGGGTTTGCTTTTGATATGGATTTCGCCTAAAGAATGGCTGATAATACCGGGATGTATGTTGGTTGGTTTGGGATATGGTGTCATTCAACCGCTGATTTATGACGAGACAGTAGATACGGCTATACCGGAAAAAACAACTTTGGCACTGGCCTTTGTAATGGTAATGAATTATCTGGCGATTCTATTGTCCCCGTTCATTACAGACTTCTTTCAGACCTTGTTCCACACTAATTCCAAGGAATTTCCGTTTATTTTCAACCTCTGCATCACACTGCTCGCTATGTGGTGGGAGTATGCGAGGAAGAAGGATTCTTTGTTGGGGGGGAGTTATGAGTGATGAGTGATTTGTTGGTAATTGTGCTGCGCTACCATGCTGAAAGGAAAATACCAACAAATCACTCATCACTTATAACTTATAACTTATAACTTATAACTCAATCGCCTCATATTTCAGCCCGAAGACGTCGGCTACAGCTTTGTATGTTACTTTGCCTTCCACTACGTTCAATCCTTGCGCCAGAGCCGAGTCGTCCTTGCAGGCTTGTCTCCAGCCTTTACATGCCAGGGAAACAGTGTAGGGCAGGGTGGCATTTGTCAGTGCCATGGTGGAGGTGAAGGGTACGGCGCCGGGGATATTGGCAACGGCGTAGTGTACAATTCCGTCCACAATGTAGGTAGGGTCGCTGTGCGTGGTGGGGTGGGAGGTTTCGAAACAACCGCCCTGGTCGATGGCTACGTCTACGAGTACCGTACCGGGTTTCATCATCTTCAGCATTTCGCTGGTGATGAGGTGTGGGGCCTTGTCACCGGGGATGAGGACGGAACCGATTACCAAGTCGATGTTCGGCAATTCCATCTTGATGTTATGGGTGGAAGAATAGAGTGTCTTTACGTTTTTCGGCATCACTTCACTCAGGTAGCGCAGGCGGGGAAGGTTGATGTCGGCAATCAGTACCTCGGCACCCATTCCGGCAGCTATCTGTGCGGCATTGGTGCCCACGATACCACCTCCAAGGATAAGTACGCGTGCGGGACGTACGCCCGTTACTCCGCCCATCAGTTTTCCCTTGCCGCCTTGTGGCTTTTCAAGGAAGCGGGCTCCTACTTGGGTAGCCATACGTCCTGCCACCTCGCTCATGGGGGTAAGCAGCGGAAGTGAACGGTCTTCTTTTTCCACGGTTTCGTAGGCGATGCAGACGGCACCACTTTCAATCATGGCTTCGGTCAGCAATTTATCGGCTGCAAAGTGGAAATAGGTAAATACCACTTGTTCCTTTTTAATCAGTTTGTACTCCGGTGCAATAGGTTCCTTTACCTTGACAATCATGTCGGCTGCGGCATACGTGTCTTCAATGGTCGGTAAAGTCTTTGCACCTACGGCGATGTAGTCATCGTCGGAGAAACCGCTGTTTACGCCTGCTGTGGCCTGCACATACACCGTATGACCTTTTTTCACCAATTCGGCTACTCCGGCAGGGGTCATGCCCACGCGGTTCTCGTTGTTCTTGATTTCTTTAGGTACTCCGATAATCATAACCTTAAAGTTTTAATTGGGGGGTTAAACATGGCGCAATATAGCGATTTCCCGGCTTGGGTGTTATCGGTGCATCTATGTTCTTCAACAGAATTTTTATGCATGTTTTAATCAATGATAATTGTAGCTTTCTGTAGGTAGAGAGAACTATTCTTTTTATATTTGCATGCATTTAAAATAATATTGACTGTACAAAATATGAAATATTCTATATTTTTCTCTCTTTTGTTCTTTATTGGTAGTGTGCAAAGCGGCTATGCCCAAGAAACCGATACAGACAAGCCCTCCTTCATCCCGCCTTTTGATTTTCCCATCATTTTCTCCGGTAACTTTGGCGAGATACGTGCCAACCATTTTCATGGCGGACTGGATTTCAAGACCGGTGGCGCCATAGGCAAACCGGTACGTGCGCTGGCGGACGGATATATTTCGCGTATCCGTGTCACCCACGGCTCGGGCTATGTGCTCGATGTGGTGTATGATAACGGCTATACCGCCATCTACCGTCATCTTAGCGCCTTTGTGGGTGAAGTGGCAAAGCGAGTGAAGGCTCTTCAGTACGAAAAGGAAAGCTGGGAAGTAGAGATAATTCCCGAGCCTGCTCCCGTGTCAGATGAGGGAGACGATAGAGATAGAGGCAGTAATAATCTCGGGGTGCATATCTTGGGCGAATATCCCGTGAAAGCCGGTCAGATAATAGCTTTGAGCGGAAACACCGGATACTCTTTCGGTCCGCACCTGCATCTGGATATGATAGAGACGGCTACGGACGAATATATAGACCCACTGCCTTTCTTCATGGACAAAGTGAAGGACAAGACTGCCCCGCGTGCCGAAGGTATCATGTTGTTTCCTCAGCCGGGCAAAGGAGTGGTGGAAGGTAAGCAGACGCGACGGGCTTTTCCGGCACATCCTACGAAACCCATTACCGCCTGGGGATTGATTGGTGCAGGCATCCGTGCTTATGATTATATGGACGGAGTGCAGAATAAATATGGCGTGAAAACGGTGATTCTCGAAGTGGACGGCGAGGAAGTCTTCCGCAGTACGGTAGACCGCTTTGCGTACGAAGAAAACCGCTATATCAATTCGTGGACACACGGCCAGTATATGAAGTCTTTCATCGAGCCGGGAAACCACTTACGCATGCTGCATGCATCCAACGGTAACCGTGGACTGGTGGACATCAACGAAGAACGCCCTTACCGGTTTGTCTATACGCTGAGCGATGCGCTGGGAAATACCTCCAAGGTCTGCTTCACGGTGCAGGGGCAGAAGACGACAATTGCTCCGGTGGAACATCGTGAGAAATACGCCCTCAAGTGGGACAAGGTGAACTATCTGCAGGAACCGGGGTTAGAATTGGTCATTCCGAAAGGAATGCTCTGCGATAACGTCCTGTTGAACTATTCCGTGCGGGCTGATAGCGGTGATATAGCTTTCACCTATCAGTTGAACGATACCCGCATTCCGATGCACGATGCCTGCGATTTGCGTATCGGCTTGCGCCGGCGTCCGGTAGAGGATATGACCAAATATTATGTGGCGGGCGTAACGGCGCGCGGTGGAAAATACCGCATCGGCGGTAAGTATGAGGATGGTGTCATGAAAGTGCGTATACGGGATTTGGGGACTTATACTGTGGCAGTGGATACGGTTCCGCCGGTGATAACTCCCGTGAACCAAGCTCAGTGGGGACGTACGGGAAAAATCATCTTCAAGGCCAAGGACAAGGAAACCGGCATCAACACCTATCGGGGTACGATTGACGGAAAATATGCCTTGTTTGGAAAGCCCAACTCCATCAGTGGTAACCTGGTGTGCGAGCTCGACCCGAAACATGTGGAGAAAGGCGGCAAGCATGTGGTGGAGATGACGGTGACGGATGGCTGTGGCAACTGTACCACCGAACAGTTTGAATTTGTATGGTAAAGCCTCTCCCCCGACCCCTCCCCCGTAGGGAGGGGAGGTCGGAAGTTACTTTTGCTATATATAGTGTAATAAATAAGTGTAATAAAAATATGTGTAACAAGCTATCATTCTCTTCTCCCCTCTCTTTCGGAGAGGGGATGGGGGTGAGGCCTTAATTTATTAGAAGTATGAAAAGTAAAAGACTGACTCTTTCCGTCTTGTTTGTTGTGGCAGCCGTGGCGAATGCACTGGCTTGCACCAATCTGATTGTAGGCAAGAATGCCTCGGCGGACGGTTCTACCATCGTTTCTTATTCTGCCGATTCCTATGGCTTGTTCGGCGAGCTATATCATTATCCTGCCGGTATGCACAAAAAAGGCACGCTGATTGACATACACGAGTGGGATACCGGCAAATACCTCGGGCAGATAGCGCAGGCCCGTCAGACGTACAACGTCATCGGCAATATGAACGAATTCCAGCTCACTATCGGTGAGACGACATTCGGCGGACGTCCCGAGCTGGTGGATACCACCGGTATCATCGACTACGGTAGCTTGATTTATCTCGGACTGCAACGTTCACGCACTGCCCGCGAGGCTATCAAGGTGATGACGGAACTGGTGCAGGAATATGGCTATTACAGCAGTGGCGAGTCCTTCACCATTGCCGACCCCAACGAGATATGGATCATGGAGATGATTGGCAAGGGACCCGGTGTGCGCAGTGCCGTATGGGTAGCTGTCCGCGTGCCCGATGATTGTATCTCCGCACATGCCAACCAGAGCCGCATTCATCAGTTCAATATGAATGACAAGGAAAACTGCATGTACTCTGCCGACGTCATCTCCTTTGCACGTGAGAAGGGTTACTTTGATGGTGTGAACAAGGATTTCAGTTTTGCCGATGCCTATGCTCCGCTCGATTTTGGTGCCCGTCGCTATTGCGAGGCCCGTGTATGGAGCTATTTCAATATGTTTACCGACCGTGGTAACGAGTTCTTACCTTATATATTAGGTGAGACGAACACTCCGATGCCTCTGTTTGTGAAACCCAACCGCAAGGTTTCCGTGCAGGATGTGAAAAATGCCATGCGCGACCATTATGAAGGTACTCCTCTCGACATCAGCAAAGATTTCGGTGCAGGCCCGTATCATACCCCGTACCGCCTTTCTCCACTCTCTTTCAAAGTGGGCGACCGGGAATATTTCAATGAGCGTCCCATCTCCACCCAGCAGAGTGGTTTCGTATTCGTGGCACAGATGCGTTCCGAGTTGCCCGACCCTATCGGTGGAGTACTGTGGTTTGGCACGGATGATGCCAACATGACGGTATTTACGCCCGTATATTGCTGTACGGACAAGGTTCCCGTATGCTACACCCGTGTGGACGGCGCCGATTACATCACTTTCTCCTGGAACTCCGCTTTCTGGATTTTCAATTGGGTGGCCAATATGGTATATCCCCGCTATGACTTGATGATAGACGACGTGCGTGCCACTCAGACAGAGTTGGAGACAACTTTCAATGAAGCGCAGGAGGGCGTTGAGGCTGCTGCTGCCAAACTTTTGGAAAAAGACCCTGCCAAAGCGAAGGCATTCCTAACCAACTATACGAACATGACCGCCCAAAGCACTTTCGATACCTGGAAACGTCTTGGCGAGTTTCTTGTCGTAAAGTATAATGACGGCGTTGTCAAACGTATGAAAAACGGTCAATTCGAACGTAATTCCATCGGCCAGCCGGCAGGCGTAATCCGCCCGGGATACCCGAAGGAGTTCCTTGAAGAGTACGTTAAGCAGACGGGAGACAGATATAAAATGCCTGAATAAAATTAGGATATTTGAACTTATTCTTCTACATTTGTGTCTTACAAAAAAGTTTATATTAACCCTTAAAACAATAACAGTCTTATGGAAAATCAGGAACTGATTAAGCAGGTGACTGAGAAGGCCGAAAAATGGCTTACCCCGGCATATGATGCCGAAACTCAGGCAGAAGTGAAACGCATGTTGGAAAATCCAGATAAAACCGAATTGATAGACAGTTTTTACAAAGACCTGGAGTTTGGAACGGGTGGTCTGCGTGGCATCATGGGTGCCGGTACAAACCGCATGAACATCTACACCGTAGGTGCCGCAACACAGGGCTTGTCCAACTATCTGAACAAATGTTTTGCCGGAAAAAAGGATATTTCCGTTGTTGTGGGGCACGACTGCCGCAACAATAGCGACAAGTTCGCAAAGATTTCTGCCGACATCTTCTCTGCAAACGGCATCAAGGTATATCTTTTTGATGACCTTCGTCCTACGCCCGAAGTTTCATTCGCCATCCGCCACTTCGGTTGCCAGAGCGGTATCAACATTACCGCCAGCCACAATCCCAGAGAATACAACGGCTACAAGGCTTATTGGGATGACGGTGCGCAGGTGCTTGCTCCGCACGATACTGCCATTATCGAAGAGGTGAACAAGGTGACGGTGGCCGACATCAAGTTCAACGGCAACAAGGACTTGATTCAGATTATCGGCAAGGAAGTGGATAAGGTTTATCTGGACATGGTTCACTCCATCTCTATCGACCCCGAAGTCATCCGTCGCCAGAAAGACCTCAGCATTGTGTATACTCCGCTTCATGGCGCAGGCCGCGTGCTTATTCCGGACTCATTGAAGGAGTGGGGATTTGAGAATATCAACTGCGTGCCCGAACAGATGGTGAAGGACGGCAATTTCCCGACGGTGGTTTCTCCGAATCCCGAAAATGCCGAAGCCCTTTCCATGGCCATTGCGCTGGCCAAGAAGATTGACGCTGACATCGTGATGGCAAGTGACCCGGATGCCGACCGTGTCGGTATGGCCTGCAAGGACGATAAGGGCGAGTGGGTGCTTATTAATGGTAACCAGACTTGTCTCATTTTCTTGTACTACATCATCAAGAACCGTATTGCAATGGGCAAGATGCAGCCGAATGACTTCATCGTGAAGACCATCGTGACCACTGAACTTATCAAGGCTGTGGCAGATAAGAACAAGATTGAAATGCGCGATTGCTATACCGGCTTCAAGTGGATTGCCCGCGAAATCCGTCTGAGCGAAGGCAAGCAGCAGTATATCGGTGGTGGTGAAGAAAGCTATGGCTTCCTGGCCGAAGACTTTGTCCGTGATAAAGATGCGGTTTCTGCCTGCTCCTTGCTGGCCGAAATCTGTGCTTGGGCCAAAGACCAGGGCAAGACACTCTATGACGTATTGATGGAAATCTATGTAGAATACGGATTCTCTAAGGAAACCACCGTGAACGTGGTGAAACCCGGCAAGAGCGGTGCCGAAGAAATCAAGGCGATGATGGATAACTTCCGTGCCAATCCCCCGAAGGAAATCGGCGGTTCGGCTGTCAGCCTGATTAAGGATTATAAGACGCTGGAGGCTACCGATGCTCAGGGCAACGTAAGCAAGCTGGATATGCCGGAGACTTCTAATGTACTCCAGTATTTCACAGTAGACGGTACGAAGATTTCTGTCCGTCCTTCCGGTACGGAACCGAAAATCAAGTTCTATATCGAGGTGAAGGGCGAGATGGGTTGTCCGAAATGCTATGCCAGCGCCGATGCCGAAGCTGAGAAGAAAGTGGAGGCAGTGCGCAAGTCACTCGGCATTTGATAGGAAAGAGGAAAAAATGTGTATATAGTGTTCGGAGAGGCGTAACCCGTGAGGGCTGCGCCTCTTCCTTTTGCTTCTGTGTTGAAAGAAAACTTAAATAAAGACTTAAACCCGATGGTTGATGAACAAAACGTTTGCAGGGAAGTTTAGTATATGCAGATTGCGGTTACACACCGATTGGTTGATGTGAATGAGAGTCGTTTCATTCGTAGTTGTTCGTTTGTGAGTGTGTGTTTTCCGCAATTTGCTTTTTTAAATTTCTTCCCCCCTCTTTTTAATTCTTTAATTTTTAATTGTTCTCCATCCACCAGTCTATCAGCCTTCTTGCGATACTCAGCTTTCGTGGAATTTCGGGCAGGTTGTCTTTGGAATAGAAGGCGGCAGCGGTTAGCTCATCTTCCTGCAGTTTTATCTCCCCGCTTTCGTAGTCGGCAATGAAACCCACCATCAATCCGCTGGGGTAGGGCCAGGGCTGGTTGCTGAAGTAGGTGATGTTCTTTACCTTCAGCCCCGTTTCTTCAAAAACTTCCCGTTCCACACATTCTTCCAGTGTCTCGCCGGCTTCGAGGAAGCCTGCCACCAGTCCGTAGAAGGTTCCTCGGAAGTTCCGGGCATGCACCAGCAGGATTTCGTCTCCTTTGCGTATCAGTACAATGATGGCGGTGGAAACGGGAGGGTACATCTCATTGCCGCAGTTGGGACACTTCTTCATGATGGGGGTCTGGTGCTCCATGGCGGTGCCACACACGGGGCAGAAGCGGCTGTGCTCGTCCCAATAGAGTATCTGGAAGGCCTTTCCTGCAGAACGGTACTCGTCCGGCGAGATGTAGTCGTACGATGCGCGCAGGCCTATCATGACCCATTCATCGGTTTCGGCCACGGGCTGTTCCAAGGCGAATGCACGTACTTGCTTGCCGTTGGGGGGGAACACTTCGTGTATATTACTTCCGGCTTCCGGTGTCAGAGGAGGCTCTATACTGACGGGTACGCTGTATTTTATTTCTCCTTTGTCTGTATATCCTTTTTTCAGCAGCAGTTGGTCTTTGAAGAAGACGAACCACTGCGTGCAGGGTTGGGGTTCTGTTGATTTTTCCATTGTTTGTTGTTTTATTATTTTGGGGGGATGAACACGAAAATACAAAGGCACAGAGATTCTTTTCGAATTAATTTCTATGTCTCTGTGTCTCTGTGCTTGCCCCCCTAAATTTCGTTTGCTGTGTCTTTTTCTTGTCGCACATAGACCGTTGACCTTCCCATTCCGCGGCGGCGCAGGAACCCTTGCCGGATGAAGTTGTTCAGTTCGTCTATGGCGGCATGTCTGGTTAGTCCGCTTAGCTGGATGTATTCGTTCTTGTTGATACATACATTCTGCTTGAGGAACAGTTCCAGTTCGGCTTTTCTTGTTTCTTCGGTGGTCTCTACTACTTTTTTCGATTTCTTGGTAGTGGAGTGTACACGTTCCAACGTCATTTTCTTCTTGATGTTGTTGCGGAACGTGCTGCTGATGCGCAGGTGTACGTTTTGGAATTGGACGGATTCGGAGCGGATTTTCTTTTTCTCGTCGTCGGTCTCGCGCAAACATTTCAGTGAAGTGCTGAAGAATCCGAGTTCTCCCAGCTCCACGATGTTTCCGTTGGCAAGGAGGTCGCACAACTCGTCAATGCAGGCATCCAATGCTGCCCCTATCACATTCTTGGGCAGATGTTGGAAAGTTGCGATATGTTCCACAAACTCCTTTTGGGTATAAGTCCTTTTCGGGCAGATACGTGCATGGAGTGATTTCTTGTCTTCTTTCCCGTCGGGCGAAGGCGTTTCGTAAAGGTCGTAATACGCGCTCATAAGATATTTATTTTTGTTTATAGCGATAAACAGTTCTCGTCGCTTCGGGGAATTATTTTTGTCGCTAAGCGGATTAATTTTCTTCTTCCTAAAAACTAATCGTCCGACAACTGTTGCATTATCGTCCAACAGTTGTTTAATTATCGTCCGACAGCTGTCGGACGAAACAGAAATGGGTATGGGACGATTAATTCTTAGTGAACAAAGGTATAAAATATAGTGATACGAAGAGTAGTGTTTGGGGAAGAAAGTTTTAGTTTTCGGCAAAAGAGGGATATTGGGAATGATAATTAGTTTTTGGAAATAAAAAATCCCCCGTTAAGGACGAGGGAACCTAATGTTTTCACAACGGAATAATCCTTATTGTGACTTGCTTCATTTTAGTATGACAAATGTATAAAATAAATATGGAAATACAATGCTTATATTGAAAAAAAAAATACCTTTGAAGAAAATATTCAAAATATAATACTATGAGAACGATACTTGGATTGGATTTGGGAACCAATAGTATAGGATGGGCTGTAATAAACTCTGTAATTAAAGAACAGACCGAGAGAATTTGGATAGAAATGGCTGGCAGTAGAATAATTCCGATGGATGCTGCTATCTTGGGAGACTTTGACAAAGGGAATTCTGTATCACAGACAGCTGAAAGAACCCGTTTTAGAGGGGTGCGTCGATTGAGAGAGCGACAATTACTACGCCGTGAACGGTTGCATAAAGTTTTGAAGATTCTTGGCTTCCTGCCGGAACACTATTTAAAAGGAATAGATTTTGAAAAGCATACGGGTAAATTCTTGTCAGGCAGCGAACCGAAATTGCCATGGGTAAAGGATAGATGGGGAAAATACTCTTTTTTATTTCAGACAGCGTTTAATGAAATGTTGGCGGATTTTGCAAAACACCAACCTTCATTGGTTTTTGATGGTAAAAAAATCCCTTATGACTGGACAGTTTATTATCTCCGTAAGAAAGCTTTGACAGAAATGATAAGTAAAGAAGAACTGGCATGGATTCTTTTGAACTTTAATCAGAAACGTGGTTATTATCAGCTTAGAGGAGAAGAGGAGGAAGACAATGCAGGAAAATCTGTTGAATTTTATGCATTGAAAGTCTTGTCGGTGGAAGCGACTGATGAAAAGAAAGGCCGGGATATATGGTATAATGTACATCTGGAGAATGGATGGGTATATCGTAGAAGCAGTAATGTCCCATTGGACTGGGAAGGACGGGTAAAAGAGTTTATTGTCACTACTGACTTAAATCCGGACGGTACTCCAAAGCTTGATAAGTATGGTGAGGTGAAGCGTTCTTTCAGAGCGCCTAAAGAGGATGATTGGATGTTAATAAAGAAAAGGACCGAAGCGGACATTACCGGTACTCATAAAACGATTGGGAGTTATATATATGATGCTTTGTTGCAGGAGCCACAACAAAAGATAATAGGAAAATTGGTGAAAACAGTAGAACGAAAGTTTTACAAGGAGGAACTGAACTTTATTTTGCAGAAGCAATGTGCTTTTCATGCAGAATTGCAGGATAGAGATTTATACATGAGGTGTATTGAAGCGTTGTATCCGGGTAATGAAGTGCAACGGAGAAATATAGCTAACCGGGACTTTATCTATTTGTTAATAGATGATGTCTTGTTTTATCAAAGGCCGTTGAAAACCAAAAAGTCATTGATAGCTAATTGCCCTTATGAGGAAAATGAATATGTAAACCGCAAAACAGGTGAAATCAAAACAGCTCCGTTAAAGTGTATAGCCAAGTCACATCCTCTTTTTCAGGAATTCCGTTTATGGTATTTCCTTTCCAATATTCGGGTATATCAAAAGGAAAGGGAAGTAAATGGAACTTTACATTTGGATGTGGATGTGACAACGGAGTTTTTGAAAACAGAAGATGATTATGTGGCTCTATTTGATTGGCTGAACTCTCGAAAGGAAATAGATCAGAAAGCTTTTCTGAGATATCCTGCGTTTGGACTGAAAAAGGAAATAAATAATTATCGTTGGAATTATGTCGAGGATAAGTTCTACCCATGTAATGAGACGAGACATGCGATTCTTTCCCGTTTGGAAAAGGCCGGTATTGGTATTGACTTTTTATCTGATGAAAAAGAAACAGCCTTGTGGCATATCTTATATTCTGTAAGTGACAAGCAGGAAATAGAGAAAGCATTGGCGACTTTTGCGGTTAAGAACGGATTGAATGAATCCTTTGTGGAAGTGTTCAAGAAGTTTCCTCCTTTCAAGTCTGAATATGGCGCTTATTCTGCCAAGGCGATAAAGAAGTTGTTGCCTTTGATGAGGTGCGGAAAGTATTGGGATATGTCGTTGATTGATGGTACAACCAAGGAAAGAATAGAAAGGATAATAGCAGGTGAGTGTGATGAGAGTATAGGTGCCAAGGTTAGAGAAAAGGCGATGAACTTGTCGGATATATCTTGTTTTAAGAGGCTTCCGTTGTGGTTGGCTTGTTATGTAGTGTATAATCGTCATTCCGAAGATAAAGAAATAACCAAATGGGAAAGCCCTGCTGATATTGATGCTTATCTGGCTGCTTTTAAGCAACATTCACTACGAAATCCTATCGTAGAACAAGTGATAACCGAGACATTGAGAGTTGTCAGGGATATTTGGAAACAGGTTGGGAAAATTGATGAAATCCATATTGAGTTAGGGCGCGAGATGAAAAATCCTGCGGACAAGCGAAAAAGAATGACTACTCAGATTCTGGAGAATGAAAATGCCAATTTACGTATAAAGGCATTGCTTGCTGAATTTGTGAATCCGGAATATGGGGTAGAGAATGTCCGTCCCTATTCACCAAGTCAACAAGAAATATTGCGGATTTATGAGGATGCAGTTTTAAAGGGGGAAGAACAGATTCCGGAAGATATAGATGTGATATTGAAAAAATTCAATACCAGTAAATTACCGACGAAATCAGAATTCTTGCGTTATAAATTATGGCTGGAACAGAAATATCGTTCACCTTATACCGGTGAGCTGATACCTTTGGCTAAATTATTTACTGCTGCGTATGAGATAGAACATGTTATACCTCAATCCCGCTATTTTGATGATTCATTCTCTAACAAAGTGATATGTGAATCTGCTGTGAACAAGTTGAAAGATAATCAACTGGGATATGAGTTTATCAAGAATCATCATGGACAGAAAGTGGAAGTGGGTTTTGGAAAGACAGTAGAAATCTTTTCTGTGGATAGTTACGAACGTTTTGTAAAAGAACAATATGCAAAATCGGGCATAAAAATGAAGAAATTGTTGATGGATGATATTCCCGAGCAATTTATTGAACGCCAATTAAACGATAGCCGGTATATCAGTAAGGTTGTCAAAGGACTTTTGTCGAATATCGTTCGTGAAAAGAATGATAGCGGTGAATATGAACCGGAGGCTGTTTCAAAAAACATATTAGTTTGTACAGGAAGCGTGACGGACAGGCTGAAAAAGGATTGGGGCATGAATGACGTCTGGAATAGTATTGTAAGTCCTCGTTTTGAACGTTTAAATGCTTTGACCGAAACCCAGTGTTTTGGACATTGGGAGAATAAAGACGGAAAAAAAGTTTTTCAAACAGCAGTGCCCCTTGAATATCAGAAAGGATTCAGTAAGAAGCGTATAGACCATCGGCATCATGCTATGGATGCAATAGTAATAGCTTGTGCTACACGGAATCATGTAAACTATCTGAATAATGAGTCTGCAAGCCGGAATGCGAAAATTTCCCGTTATGATTTGCAGAGACTGTTGTGTGATAAGAGTAGGGGGGATGGTAATGGTAATTATAGATGGATTATAAAGAAACCATGGACTACTTTTACGCAAGATGCAAGGGAAGCGTTGAGTGGGATAATAGTTAGCTTGAAACAGAATTTGCGTATAATAAATAAAACAACCAATATCTATCAACATTTTGATGCAAATGGGACTCGTGTTTATGAGAAACAGAAAATCGGTGATAGTTGGGCTATCCGTAAACCGATGCACAAAGATACGGTTTTTGGAGCGGTAAATTTAAGAAAGGTAAAGGTGGTACGCCTATCTGTCGCTTTGGATACTCCTTCTATGATTGTTGACAAAAGAGTAAAAAATAAGGTTCTTGAATTGTTATCATATAAGTATGATAAGAAGAAAATTGAAAAATATTTCAAAGAGAATGCTTTCTTGTGGAAAGAGCTGGATATAGCCAAAGTCGCTGTTTATTATTTTACGGAAAATACTACTGAACCTTTAGTTGCAGTACGTAAATCATTGGACTCAACTTTCAATGAGAAGAAGATAGCATCGGTGACGGATACTGGCATACAGAAAATACTCCTGAATCATCTGAAATCAAAAGAAGGAAAGGCGGAGTTGGCTTTTTCTGCAGAAGGTATAGAAGAAATGAACCGTAATCTTTTACAACTGAATGATGGTAAAGGACATCAGCCTATATATAAGGTGAGGGTGTATGAACCGCGTGGAAATAAATTTAAAGTCGGTGTACTTGGCAATAAAGGTGCCAAATGGGTGGAAGCTGCTAAAGGTACTAACTTGTTCTTTGCTATTTACATAACAGAAGATGGAAACAGAACGTATGAGACTATTCCTTTAAATTGGGTTATAGAGCGTGAGAAGCAAGGGCTTGTTCCTGTACCGGACAGAAATGAAAAGGGAGATAAATTATTGTTTTGGCTGTCTCCTAATGATTTGGTATATCTGCCAACCGAAGAAGAGCGGGATTTTGGTAGGATAAATGAACCGATAGATAGGGGGAGGATTTATAAGATGGTTTCATCTTCTGGTAATCAATGCTTTTTTATACCTCAAAGTATATCAAATGCTATTATTTCCACTAAAGAATTAGGTTCTAATAATAAAGCAGAAAAATCATGGGATGGTGAAATGATAAAGAATATTTGTATTCCAGTAAAAGTTGATAGGTTAGGCCGTATTATAGAAGTTAAGTATAGAGTAAATGAATAATATAAAGTTGTTTCAAGAGAAAAAGATCCGTTCCGTATGGAACGAGGAAGAACAGCAATGGTATTTCTCTGTTGTAGATGTAGTTGGTGTATTGACTGATAGTGTGAATCCTACGGATTATCTGAAGAAGATGCGAAAACGGGATGAAGAACTGGCTACTTACCTGGGGACAACTTGTCCCCAGGTAGAAATGGTGACAGATACAGGAAAAAAACGAAAAACGTTGGCGGCAAATGTGCAGGCTTTATTCCGTATCATTCAATCTATTCCTTCTCCTAAAGCTGAACCTTTCAAGCTTTGGTTAGCACAAGTAGGTTATGAGCGTGTACAGGAAATAGAAAATCCGGAATTGGCTCAAGAGCGCATGAAAGAACTATATGAGCAAAAAGGTTATCCAAAAGATTGGATTGACAAACGTTTGAGAGGAATCGCCATTCGTCAGAATTTGACGGATGAATGGAAAGAAAGGGGAATCACGGAAAAAAGTGGTTATGCCATTCTTACGGCAGAAATATCTAGAGCAACGTTTGGATTGACTCCTTCGGATTATAAAATATATAAGGGGCTGACGAAGAAAAATCAGAATCTTCGTGACCACATGTCTGATTTGGAGTTGATATTTACAATGCTTGGAGAACGTGTCACAACGGAAATTTCTCAGAAAGAAAAACCAGATACATTTACTAAAAGTAAGCAAGTAGCACAACGTGGAGGAAATGTAGCCGGAGTAGCACGTGAACAAGCTGAAAAAGAGTTGGGTAGAAGTGTTGTTTCTCCTGAAAATTTTCTGTTGGATTCTGATAAACAGAATGATACTTTAGAGCTTCCTTTTCTTGAAAATGATGAATGAATAACTTGTAAAGTCTATATGCTATGATTAAGAAAACACTTTATTTTGGGAATCCGGTCTATTTGTCTTTAAAAAATGCCCAGTTGGTGATTAAATTGCCGGAGGTGGTGAAGAACAGTGCTTTACCCGAAGGGTTCAAACGAATGTCCGAAGTGACTAAGCCAATAGAAGATATTGGAGTAGTGGTGTTGGACAATAAGCAGATAACCATTACTTCGGGAGTATTGGAAGCTTTGCTTGAGAATAATTGTGCAGTCATAACCTGCGATTCTAAAAGTATGCCGGTTGGTTTAATGCTTCCTTTGTATGGGAATACTACACAAAATGAAAGGTTTCGTCATCAACTTGGTGCGTCTCTACCATTGATGAAACAACTTTGGCAGCAAACAATAAAAGCCAAAATAGAGAATCAGACGGTAGTATTGCATGAATGTGCTGGAGAAGAAATAAAGTGTATGAAGGTGTGGGCTGCAGATGTAAAGAGTGGAGATTCTGATAATTTGGAGGCTCGTGCAGCTGCTTATTATTGGAAGAATTTGTTTAAAATAGAAGGCTTTACAAGGGATAGAGAAGGTATTCCTCCTAATAATTTGTTAAATTATGGGTATGCTATTTTGAGGGCAGTTGTTGCTCGTGCTTTGGTGACAAGTGGGCTTCTACCTACTTTGGGAATACATCATCATAATCGTTATAATGCTTATTGTCTGGCAGATGATATAATGGAACCTTATCGCCCTTATGTGGATAGGTTGGTATATGATATATTCAAGGAAGCAGAACCGAATTGTGTTGAATTGACGAGAGAATTGAAAGCGAGGTTACTGACAATTCCTACATTAGAGACTGTTATTTCGGGAAAACGTAGTCCGTTGATGGTAGCTGTTGGGCAGACTACGGCTTCTCTGTATAAATGTTTCAGTGGTGAGTTGCGTAAAATATCCTATCCAGAGATGTGATGGACCGGTTTAGTGAATATCGCATTATGTGGGTATTAGTGTTGTTTGATTTGCCTACCGAAACCAAGAAGGATAAAAAGGCGTATGCGGAATTTAGAAAAAATCTGCAAAAGGATGGATTTACGATGTTCCAGTTCTCTATATATGTTCGTCATTGTGCGAGTTGTGAGAATGCGGAGGTACATATAAAAAGAGTTAAATCTTTCTTACCGGACTATGGAAGTGTCGGAATTATGTGCATTACGGACAAGCAATTTGGAAATATAGCACTTTTTTATGGGAAAAAGACTGTGGATGTGAATACGCCTGGACAACAATTAGAATTATTCTAAAAAAATCCCGCGCAATGGCGGGATTTTTTTAGAAGCAGCATTCTTTTTTTATATTCTAACACTATGTGTAATCGTTTGAATATTAGATTGTTACTTGTAATCAGCTGTTTCCAATGGTTCAAAGATACTAAAATGAAAGCAAA